>CAZHXE010000038.1:0-10684 GCA_964536005.1 uncultured Candidatus Saccharibacteria bacterium | reverse complement strand
ATGAATCTGGTCTAGGAGAAGCGTTGAACGCAGAACCCTATGTGTCGGTAAGAAATTCATTTATGCATCTGTGGGGTCAGGACGACAAGAAGCTCGAAATGCGTCGGTTGGGCGGTGCTTCGGACTACACGGTAGGTAGCGTGCATGCTATTACCGAAGATGGTGAGGTCATGATTGCCTCAGCATCCGGCAGCCAATTGCCAAATTATACCTATGGCGCAAGCAATGTTATTTGGTTGGTGGGTTCGCAAAAGCTGGTTAAAGATATGAACCAAGGTTTTGAACGCATTGACACCTACACCTTGCCGCTAGAAGACGTGCGGGCGCAAGCTGCATATGGCATTCACTCTTCGCATAACACGACGCTGATTTATCATAAGGATCCGGCCAGCCGAGTTACAGTGGTGATTATTCGTGAGGTGGTTGGGTACTAAGCTGACTCCCCCTGGAATGTAGCTGAACGGACCTTTCGGGGTCCGTTTTTTGTTGCAAGATGTGCCACTCGGATGCGCAAAAGGAATATGAATCGAATTGCTTGATATCGACTTATCAATATTTTTGTTATATAATACTTCAACTTGTCTGGGGAATTCGTCCCTGGCTAGAGCAGTTTGGAGAAGATACATGGCCAAGCGGCTGTGCGAGGTATTGCTGCATCGCAACCCCTGGAAGTACATGCTGTCGAATGCGCAGCTTCTGGTATTGATCGAGCGAGAAGTGGACTTGGCGTACAGCCAGTACCAAATGTGGCTGGACAATGGCGAGATCGCCGAGGACGATTCCTTTGGCTTCGTCATGTTGGATCCGACTCGCGCGCCGTGGCAGGCACCCATCGAAGGGCGCATTCTGTTCCAGGCCCGCTTTGGGCCGGAGGCTGTGGTCTACATACCAAATGGTGTTGGAAAGGCAGTGGAGTGCGAGCGCATGGGGATGCCCAATGATGTGCTCCTGCAAAAAGCTCCTGCCTGTCTGCGCAAGGGTTCATTCGCCTGGGGTGGCGGTGTCTGCTACGAAGTTCACGAGCTGCTCCGCACCGGTGAAGTGGTCATGCGGCGTGTTGCGTTTGCTGGCGGCAGTGGCCTAACGTCCGACCAAGACGTGCTTTTGGGGCAGATGATGCTCGATGGCGTCATGGAGTCGGTGAGCGGGAGCTACGTGCTCTGGATTGCCGAGCGCAGGCGCA
Source organism: uncultured Candidatus Saccharibacteria bacterium (assembly GCA_964536005.1). Classification (GTDB taxonomy): domain Bacteria; phylum Patescibacteriota; class Saccharimonadia; order Saccharimonadales; family JBPEXE01; genus CAZHXE01. Next base: position 9,501 of record CAZHXE010000038.1, on the reverse strand, counting down.
CGGAATATGAGTTCTGGGGCTGGCTCAGTACCGAAGACCTCCCGCCCAACGAGTACGCCGCTGTGGCCAGCTTGCCCTCGATCATCTAACCGGCCAGAGCTAACTGCATTCAATCGAAACCAGACAAGATCCCCCCGCCATGCGCGGGGGTTTCTTCATTTTGATCCATTTTACAATCTAGAAGCAGAGTTATATGCATAGACATTTTTATCATTTTGTGTTATAATTAAATAATTGTCTGGGAAAAGGTCCCGACTCGAACATATTGGAGTAAACCCGTGGCAACTGAAGTCATGTGTGAGGTGCACGTGCACCGCCGTCCGTGGCCGGTGATAAGCGATGAGCTGCTCAGGGGTATCCTGGCTCAAGCCTGTGTGCCCGCCTTCAGTCTGTTCGAGGAATGGCTGGCCAACGAGCAGATCAAGCAGAACGCTGGCTACGGCTTTGTCTTGCTGGATCCGACCGTGCCGCCGTGGGCGGCGAAGCCCACCGAGCGCGTGCTCGCGCAGTACTGGTTCGGCGACAAGGCGCGCGCTCAGGCGTGCGTGGACAATGGCCTGGCCAAGGCTGCCGCGAGCCAACGGCTCGACGTCCCCAACGGCTCGGTCATCCAGGCTGCCCTGCCGGCCTTCGGGCTGGGCGAGTTCCTCTGGGGTGGCGGCGTTTGCCACACTGAGGTCGTCTTCGATCAGGTGACCGGTGACATGATCGTCGACTTGCCGATCATGTGGGGTGGCGGCAGCGGCCTGAGCGTGGCGCAAGACACGGAACTCGGCCAGAGCATCGTCGACCGGGCCTTCGATGGGCTGAACACAGCGCTGAACGCATGGCTGAAAGTGCGCCGTTCAGATGGCCCGTGGGGGTGGTTCAACCTAACCAACCTCCCGGGCGGTGAGTACGCCAACGTGCACCAACTGCCGACCCTCGACGACCTGCCGCGTTAAGCAGCATTCCAACTACCAGACAAGATCCCCCCGCCCAGTGCGGGGGTTTCTTCATTTTGGAGGTTGCTACAGTGAGCATGGCTTGTCGTACCTAAGGCTAAATGGGATGCATTGAACACCGCACTCAGCTAGGCGTATACTAAAAGCATGGACACATCAACTCAACTCAAAACATTAAAAGGCAACTGCGACAGCTGCCTCATGCCCTTTAAAAAAGACCCAAAGGGCGAGCAGCGCGAGCACGAGAAGTACTGCTCGTATTGTTATGAAAACGGCAAACTCAAGTACGAAGGCGCCGATGTGCGCGAGTTTAAGAAAGCCATGATTGAGGCGATTGTCGCCCGTGGTGAAAGTCGCACTAAAGCGCGCTTTTTTGCCTTCATGGCTGGGTTTGCGCCGCGCTGGAAGAAGCAGTAAATATGGCGAGGCACGCATTTACTTCGGTTGATGAATTTATAGAATCATTTGAGGATGAGGTTACTCGCACGCGCTTGAATGAAATTCGCGCGCTAGTTAAGCAAGAGCTACCTCAGGCAGAGGAGCGCATTTCGTATAACATCCCGGCGTACTTTGTGAATAAAAAACCAGTGATTTACTTTGCTGGCTATGCCAAGCATGTGGGCATGTATCCTGCTCGCACTGGCGACCAAGCATTTAATGACTCGATTGCTACGTATATGCACGGAAAATCAACTATGCAAATAGCCCACACAGAGCCAATCCCTACCGAGCTCGTGAAGCAGCTAATTGCAGTACGGCTCGCAGAATCTCAGAAATAAAAAGACAGGCCGCTGGGCCTGTCTTTTACTCGTTATCTAACTACGTGATGTCGAGTGATTCGATGATAGCGTCGAAGTTTTCGTAGATGTTGTCGTCGGAAGTATGACCCTCGTAGAGCAGTGTGACTTGCTTGGACTCGTTTACGAATACAAACAATAGCTTACCGTGGCCAACTTCGCCCGTCTTGCCTTCGTAGTTATTGATCTTTACTGACACTTTGTAGGCGTTAAAGCCGTCAACCTTGATCTTTTCTTTGCTGATGAGTTCGGCAAATTCTGCGTCTTCGGCTGCGCCCTGTTGCTTGCCGAGGTTCTTCTGCAGGTTGGTTTCGAGTGAGCCAAAGAACTCATCTTCTTTAAACTTGGCGCTTTCTTTGCCTGCTTCTTGGATGTCTACCAGTATTTGGGCAGGGAGCTTGGCGATCTCGTCGGTTGAGTTTGGATCAATTTTTTCATCAAAACTGATGGTTTTAGTGAGGTCGTCGTCACTTTCGGTCGCGTCCCAGTTGGCTGGATATTTGACGCTAATACCGAACTTTTCGCTAACGTGAGTCTTGAAGTCGATGCTTGCTTTTGCGACTCGTGCTTCGCCATTTTTGTCGAGGTTTTGAATAGCGAGGTAGGCGCCGCCAATCACTACCATGACTCCGATAAAGCCGATCAGAAGCTGCTTATAGGCTTTTGGCATGCCCGAAGATGTAGTCGTATTGGTATCGGTCGCGACCTTCGCAGTGACTTCTGAATCTTTTGCAGCTTGCTCTTGAGTAGCCTTGGCAACAGAGGGAGCGGCTTTTGCTGACTTGGCAGCGACATTAGATTTACTGCTTTTGGTGGCGGCTTTCTTTGCTGCTCCGGCAGATTTGGTTGTCTTCTTAGTTTTGGTGGCTGCTGCTGACGATGCTTTAGATGCACGGGCTTTAGGTTTTTTGGTAGTCTTCTTGTCGTCCGTTTCGGTTGCTTTACTCATGTCCCTGGGATACTCCTGGTCCTTCATTTGCTGTAGATCTTATTTTAGTACACTTTAGGTGATGTGCCCAATATTCTCTCCCTTAAGACTACAGACGTAAGCCCACCTAAAGTGCTATGCTTATGCCATAAAAGTTATGAAACGCATTCTGCAACATCCAGCATTAAAACTATGTGCTCTTATCGTAGTATTTTCCGTCTTGGTTTTTGGATATATGTATTTTCGGGAACAAAGTTTGTTGTCTCATGGCAAAGCGCGTGCAGAAACAGTCATGCAGGATTTGACATCGGGTGATCCCACTACTATAGAAGATCAACTGTACGCCATTAACAAAGTTGATAAAGAACAGGCCGCCAACCTGCCCGGTTTGCAACGCGCACTGCGGAATATTGCGTATATTGGGAGCGTACTGGCCGATGGAAAGAAGGCGGAGTTTGTAGATGATGAGATTAGCAAAATTTCTGGAGAAACTATATATACCGCTATATACAAAATCCCCGACCAATTAGCCGGGGAGGATTTTGTGCTTATCGTGTGTCGTCGTGAAACTGACCAGAACGGTCAAGACATTTGGTCATTAAGTGATGTTGGGTTGAGCGCAACCAACCCACTTGCTGAGTCTACTAAAGACTAGATTGAGCGCGTGCTGCTTACATCCGCACGCTTGAGAAAGTCTTTGTACTCAGGGATTTGCACTTCAAACAATTTGATAATTCGGCGTGCATTGCCTTCAAGCGTACCTTCTTCACGAACGCATGAAGTTGACCATAATTCTGAAGCGGTTGTCGAGCCAGATCGAGCTCTGAAGTAGTAACGCTGGCCCTCGCTACAGGCGCCTTTTGGATCGGTTTGCTTTGGCTCCTCAAGACGATTCGTAAAACCACTCTTTTTAAGGGCATTAAGAAATTCGTTGTAGGCTTCTTGGGTATTGCGTAGAGTAACGCTCTCTGTCACCGCGCCGTTATAACCTGACAGAACCTCGGCAACACGGCGATTTTGCGAGACTGTGATACGAATTTGGCGGTGATCTTCGATCGCATTCACTTTGCCGTCAACCATGAATTGCACAGATGATGAGGAACTCTCAGACAACTTAACAAGATCCTCTACCGTGGCAGAGTCTTGATTTTCTGAAGTGGTGGTATCTTTGTTATCTTCGCCATTGCCGCCACCGTCGCGCGAAGCAATTTTGATCACCAAAAAGATGATAGCGAAAATAATCACGCCTGCTAGCAATAGTCGCATTAATACGTATCTCTCCATAAACCCTATTATATCAGATTATAAGCATATACACAATACTTTTCTACAGATATGCAACAGATGTCGGACGCGCGCATCAGTTTGGCCACATTGGCTATGTTATGCTTGCCGCGCTCACGCTGGATTCAGCGAGCAGATATTGCTTATGTCTTTGTCGGTTTGCTATAATCCCGCATATACAGGTAGGCAGCCTAAGATATGTGGGGTAACAAAATTTGCGTGTAAACAAAAAAATAACAAGTTCGTTTTTTCTTAGTTTGTATATTATGACGACGTTTGTGTTGTCGCTGACGTTTTCTGCGCCGCGAGCGTTTGCCGCACCGAGCGAGTGTGATCCGAATTCGAATTCATTTCCGGTTCCTACCGGTCTTGTAAATTATGGTGACTTTACGACACCGCCGGCCGACATTCCGCCCGACACAGGTGCTGGACTTGGATATGACAATACAACCGCTTTTTACTACCCAGAGGCCAACTTCTGGTCCCATGCCGCTAATGTAGGCTACGATGTTTATCCTATCGATACTGCGCTAGCTCGTAATCAGTTTTCGATTCAACAGGGCGATTTCCTTTTGCCTGGTCCAGTGGGACTCGATCAGAAAGTATTTCCCGGTGACCCTATGTTTAATGTGCCAAGGCCAACCAATGATACGTGGTACTACAGTAACGGAAATGGCCTAAACGGTGTGGAATATATTAACTGGGAGCAGGATGTTACAGGGCTGACTCCCGGAGAAGAGTATGTGTTTGTCGCATACATTACGAATTTGATCGAGAATCCACCTAACGACGCGGCCGATCCAATCATTACGCTTAAAGTGGGTGGCAATACTGGCCAGGTTGATGGCACGACGATTTGGGGTCCAACCGCGCTTGATGAGATAAACACTAACAACGCATCACCTCTAAATGGCTGGCAGCGAGTTGCTGCTGCGTTCACTGCAGATGCTACCGGTTCGGCAAGGCTCAAAATTATTGACAGCGCGGCAGAGTATAACGGGGATGACTTCGGTTTTACCTCAGTAAGTTTGCAGCTCTGCGCACCGGCCAACGGCTGGAAGCCTATCTCGCGCAGCTATGGCAATGACGTTGTAGCAGGCGGTGGTTACTATGACGGTACTTCATGCGTGAGCGAAGGTGTACAAACCGACGCGCCGTTTGTGCGTGGACTTAGCAGATTTAATCCAACTTCGCCAGAAGACCACTCAACCTATACAGGTACTGGCTCGGACATGGCTGTATTCGCAAAGGGGGATATTACCGGTTGGTTGCCGGGCGCAATGACGACAACGGCTCGTTCGTCGCCATGGGAGTTGTCGTTTGCAAACACTGTATCGACGGCGCCTATCGAAAAAGACCCAACGACCTATAAGTTTGGTGGCGGGTTTACGAATCCGCTCTGCCCGGAGTATCCGGTGCCGGTGAGTCCGGATATACGAAACAACGCTACGCTGAACATAAGTTCGCTCAATAGCGGTGACTATGTGGTGCCGAACGCCAATGTTGATTTAATTGCGCCGACGCCTATTGAGAACGGCAAGCGCATCCGTATATTCATCGACGATTCGTATGACGGTGACATTAGCACCGCAGGCACTGCTCGCATTAGGACTAATATCAGTTACGAATTTACGAGCTGGAATGACGTTTCTAGGATTCCACTGCTCGAGATTTATCCACGCGGTGATCTGTATATTGATGAGGATGTGCAGGAAGTAACTGGCGTGTACATGGCAAAAGGTGATATTCGCACTTGCATTGCAAATGATGCCGCAGGTACAGTGCTTATCCCTAATGTAATTCCTACTGAGCACTATGAAGGCGTAGGTCACCACATGACCTACATAGCTGACAACTGCCAAGATAAACTGACTGTATACGGATCGATGACGGCCGAAAAGATACATATGTATAGGACAACCAAAGACGGTTTGTCAGACGGAGATGTAGCAGAGGTGCGCAGCTCAAGTAACTTGTCTGAAGCGTTTGTCTTCTCGCCGGAAATATATCTGGCACGGCTCTCGTCGGCGTCCAGTGGACCCGATGAAGTAACCACGGTCGATTCTGTGGTATCGCTACCGCCAATCTACTAGCACATATGCCCGGGAAACCGGGCATATTTTATACTCAAACTTTTCCTTAAAAACGTGCCATTCGTAGATGGATTTCGAATATGCTTATGCTATACTGCTCTTTATGAGGTCAGAAGGTGGCGGTTTCACCATAGTTGAAGTTATGTTGTTCTTGGCAATGTCGTCATTTTTGCTCGTTGTTTTGGTGTCTAGTTTGGATAGCGGCAGGCGGAATGCGCAGTTTTCGCAAGGCGTACGTGATGCCGAGCTGAAGTTAGCCGATATCATTAACGATGTGCCGACAGGCTACTCAGCCAATAGCGGCGGCATTAGCTGCAACACGAGTGGTCCGCGCCCTGTCTTGGGTGTTGGCGCCAATTCACTCGGCACCAGTGAAGATTGTATATACGTTGGCAAGGCAGTGCGTTTTAGGCAAGGCGATGACTCGTACTACGTGTACTCACTTGTGGGCAAGCGCGAAACTGCTACCGGTGAGCCGGTTGACACTATTGACGAAGCTGCGCCGGTGAGTGACCTTTCGACCCGACAGGAAGTAAAATTTCAGTGGGGATTTACTGTAGAGAAGATATTCAATGGCGACACGCCCGCGAACGAATATGGTTCGATTGCGCTAATGCCAAATTTGAGTGGGGCCTCGCCCAGCAACGCAGCATCGGTCGGGCAGGCAGTACTGATTGGTGGCATCCAGGGTACTGATATTACTGATGACGAACTCACAACTAGGGGAGTAATTGACAAGCTTACTGACAATACTACTTTGGATGGCGGCTTTGCTACGGCGAGCAAGGGGATTATAATGTGTCTAATAAGCGCGGAGGGCAAGAAGGCTTCGCTCACACTCGGTGCGAGCGGCAGTGGTGCTCCAAAGTTAGATATTGAACCGTATGATTCACGGTGTTAGTGGGTGGGAAACATGAAACAAATTACACACAACTTTTATCAAAAAACACATAAACGCACACAGGCGGGTGATACGATAGTCGCCGTTTTGATGGCGGTTACTGTGATCAGTATTTCCCTCGCTGCATCGTTTGCGTCGGCCAACCGCGCCTACCAGACGGGCAGGGCGGCCCAGGAGCGGTTTGAAGCGCTGAAATTGGCCGAGTCTCAGATTGAGCTGCTAAAAAATTACTATAAAAACCCGGCACGCAAGACGGTGTATGACGCGATGACGAGCGCTACGGACTTTTGTATCGACGGCTCACAAGTGCCGGGCGCTGAAGTTAAGCCAACGAGCGACCCACTGTGTCAAAACACCAATGGCACTGGTGGGGCTGGCTACTACTCGGTGGTAGTTAAGCCACAAAGTGGCGGTAGTGGTATTTTTGAAGCACACGTTGAGTGGGAGCGATTCGGTTCGAATAAGGGTATACCCGAGACACTCTCGCTGTTTTACAGATTGGGGCCGCTATGACCAAGCTGCGCAATGACGGCTTTACCATTATTGAACTTACCGTAGCCACGGCTATTTTCTCGTTAGTGTTCTTGCTTGCTTCAGCGGGCATTCTGTACATTGCTCGGCTTTATTACCGTGGTGTATCGCAGGTGCGCGTGCAAGATGCTGCCCGTACAGTGGCCGATGAGATCGGCGAGACGCTTCGCTACTCAACTGGCCTGTTTGCAAACCCGCTGACCGTTACGGGACCAGATATTCCTGCCAATAATCCTGCACATGTCGGAGCGTTTTGCATTGGCTCGCAGCGCTACATGTACGCGATCGATCGCAAGGTGACTGACGCAGGGTCAAACGACGCCAATAAAGAAAAGCGCCATGGTCTGTGGATTGACCAGCCTGCCAGCTGTTCAGACGAGACCGCTTTGCTCGATAACGATACCCCGACTCCATCTGGCCGTGAATTGCTTGGAGAAGACATGCGCCTGACGCGTCTAGAAGTAATACAGTTGCCGATTACGGGCGCGTACCAAGTGAACGTGGGTGTTGCTTATGGCGACGAAGATCTGCTGGAAACTGATGGCGCCTATAAGAAGTGCAAGGTTGGGCCGGGCAGTGAGTTCTGTGCTACCTCAAATGTATCCGTAACGATAAACAGGAGATTTTAAGTGAATATGCAAAGATTGTTTGTCGGGCGCAAAACGGATCAGGAGGGGTTTGTTTCGATTATTGCTGCCATGTTCTTGATGATTATTTTGTCGCTGGTCGTTATTGGATTTTCACGGGTTATGCTGCGTGAAGAGCGCCAGTCGCTTGACAGGCAACTTGCGCGCCAGGCGTTGTATGCTGCCGAATCGGGTATTAATGAGGTTGCGCAGCTGATCGTTGATCCTGCTAGCAACGGACCATATGATCTTACAAGCAAAGCAGATTGTGATGTTACGGGCTTGGGCATTGCAGGCAACGGCGAAGTAAGCGCCGATGGTTCTGTGGCATACACCTGCGTGTTGTTCGACAAAGAGCCGGGCGGACTAGAATATTCTCCGACCATGGCGCATTCCAAGATCGCCGAGATCGAAACGGGGTCGGCTAACTCGTTTTCTACTTTGACAGTCTCGTGGGGAAATTCGGATAGCAATTTGGCAAATAACGATGTCAATAACCTGCCGGCTTGTGGCTCGGCGGCTGCTCGTGACTTGCCACCTGACCGCGGAAACGCGCCGCCAGTGTTGAAGTTTGACCTTACGCAAACCGGTGACCCGGGTGATACCTATTCACGTAATAATTTGCTTCGCTATTCGGACTACTTGTACTTGGTGCCGTGCCAGGGAGTAGGATCGACCAGCTACACCTACGACCCGGACAACACACCTGAGTTTAGAGGCAAGTTCGTGGAAGTGGCTTGTAGCGGCACTGCGGCACGACCATGCAGTGTGCGTATTACCGGCATGCAAACCTTCAATGCAAGCCGTTACTTCATGCGCTTTAGGCCAATTTATACCGATGCGACGGTTACTATCAGCGGCACACAGCGCAACGGCGCAACTGGTACCGATGATCCAATTAGGTTTAGAGACACTCAGATGATCATTGACGTTACCGCCAAGGCAAATGATGTTGTGCGTCGTTTACGTGCGGCTGTGCCTATTGACGCTCCTAGCAATCCTGACCTTGATCTACCAGAGGCGGTTTTGCAGGGCTTTGACAATGTTTGTAAACAAATTGATGTAGTAAGAGAGGGGCCACCAGCACTTACCTATGACAGCTGTATTGAATAAAAATACAGAATAAATAGGCTTGGGTGAGGAAAATGCTTATGGTACTATTAATGCAATTATGAAGTTCTTGAGCTTATCAAGTGATTACTTTGCGCTGGACATTGGCACAACTGCAATGCGACTAGTGCAAACCAGGGGTGGGGCTGAGGCTCGGATGCTTGTTCGCTATGGTTCGATTCCACTCGAGCCAGGCATAAGTATTAGCGACTCTGCCAACCATCATTCGCAGTTGCTTGAAGCACTGAAGACACTCATGCAGCAGACTGGCGTAACTACTAAAAACG
>CAZHXE010000037.1:0-10838 GCA_964536005.1 uncultured Candidatus Saccharibacteria bacterium | reverse complement strand
TGGCAGTACAAATAGTGCTACATTTGGTGCCAGTGCCATCTCGCTGCTGCAAGACACAACTGCATCAGGTACGCTCAGTGTTAACGGCAACACCACAATTGGCAATGCCAACACCGACACTCTTACAGTTAACGCTGGCACATCGGGTACGGGCATTCGCTTCACTGATGCAACATTTGCTAACTGTACTGCGCTTGAGACTGATGCTTCGGGTGATTTGACTTGTGGTACGGACTCGGACACTGGCGCGACTATCACTTTACAAACTGCCTATGACAACGATGCAAATGGTTCGAATGCAGTCATCTCCCTCAACTCAACTGATGGTGCATTCGTCTTGCAGGATGCAGCTTCGACCATTGGTACATTGTTTACTGTCGAAGCCAATGGTGGGGCGGATTATCTTTCGGTTGCATCTACTGGTACCACTGTCACTGGTCCTACTGGCGGGTCATCGACTGCGCTTACGGTTAACGCAGGAAACGCCAGCAATAGCGGTCTAGTGATTAACGGCGCCGCGAGCCAAACGTCACCATTCTTAGAGGTAGCTGGCAACGGTGCAGGCTATGATTCCTTCTTAGTTGACGGTACTGGTCGAACCAAGATCCGTCCTTTGTCCGATACGTCAGATACATTCGTTGTATATAACACTGCTGGTACGTCTTTGTTTGGTGTAGATGCAACCACCGGTGTGGTGACTTCGCAAGGCTCGTACTATGCCACGAATGGTGCAGATATTGCTAATATCAATTTGCATGGCACCGCAATGCTGAACTTTACAACTCCACAAAGCTCAACTGTCACGACCAAAATTAATATCCCATTATTTAATCCTGGTGCTTCTAACCAAATTCTAGCCCTTGGTTTACCTAACGGCGCCGCTACCAACTCACGCGCAATATCTATCTTCGACGACCGTGCCGCAGGCGACAACCAACCAGTACTATCGGTCTTTAGCCCAGACGAATCCGATGTATTCGGCTTAAGTAGCGATGGCTCAAATAGCTACGGCTATCTGAAGGCTACTAGTGGACTAGGCTTAGGTATTAAGAGCGGCGCGACCATAGCCGCTACATTTGAAACCACGGGAAATGCTGTCTTCAACTATGACTTGGCTGTCAATGGTGGCGACATTACATCGACTGGCAATCTTACAGTTAATGCTACAGGTTACACCCGAATAGGCGACAGTGGTACTCCTGGCGTAGCTAGCGGTGACGATGACTTGTACGTTGAAGGCGACCTAGAAGTTGATGGTTCGTTCATCTACGGCGCCAACGCTTCGGCTACGGCTTGGGGGCTAAATGGTATATCGCTACAGGCAGTGGCAGCAACGTATACCGACAGCTCAACAGCAGGATCGGGAACCGCCACCAACGCTGTGTTTAATAGCTTTGCCGCTCCGACTTTGGCTGCAAGCAACTCATCGGTCACAACCACCAATGCGGCTACAGTATATGTACAAGGCGCACCATCGGCAGGCGCTAACCAAACTATTACTAACGCTTATGCTTTGTGGGTAGATGGTGGCCTAACTCGTCTTGACGGCAACTTCTTGATCGGTGACGCCGAAATGGGCAACGCTGGCTTCCAGGCGGAGATTCAGGGCAGCACGACTGCTTCCGTAGCTATTACAGCCGGTGATTCCTCATCTTCGTCGATCTTGTACTTGGGCGTTGAAGGTAACGAAACCGGTCAAGGTGCGCTTAGTTACGACAACAATACCGATATCTTCTATCTAAGCGCCAACGGTGGCAGCGGCACAATTACACTTGATGGCAACAGTACACTTACGGTTGGAACAAATGCAGCTACGGGTGAGCTGAGCATCTCGGATGGTTCGTCAAACTACGCAACCATTGATGTGGACGCGCTAGCCGGTAATTACACAGTATCTATCCCAACAATCTCGGCTAACGACGAGTTTTGTCTGCTAACAGCCGCCAATTGTGGTAGCAATGCCAACGAATTCACCGCCGTAGTAGGCACCAGCGTAGACTCATCAAACGCAGCTGCAGCTGACTACACCGCCAACGGTGACACCGGTGCTGGTGGCGACGGTGACCAGGTTGAGATTAACTCTGCTATTACAGCTGTTAATGCAGCAGGTGGTGGTAAGGTGCTGCTGCTCGAAGGCACATACACCATTGACGCTACCATCGACATCAAGAGTGATGTAGAACTAGTCGGCTCAGGCCAAGGCGCTACCATCATCCGTATTGCTAACGGTCTAAATAGCAACATGTTTGTGATCAGCGAGAGTACTAACCCAAGCAACTTCACTATCCGTGACCTAAGTATTGATGCTAACGATAGCAACAACACTGGCACTCAGGGTGGTATCGCTATCCTTACAGCCGGATCCGACAGTGGCGCAACTTCTGCTCGTGGACCACTCATCGAAAACGTCGAAATCCACGATCTGAGCGACAACGGTATCTACTTTGACGATGTTAACTACGGTACGATTGCTGACAGTCATATCTACGACGGCAGTACTTACGGTATCTGGCTAGATTCGAGTGACGTGCAGCGTGGCAACATTGTGCGCAACAACCAAGTGCATGACATGGCTAATACAGCAGTCGTAATTTCTGATGCACCAGGCACAGTCGTTTCTGGCAACACCATCAAGAATAGTGGCATCAGCGGTCTTATGCTCAGCAGCTCCAATGGTGTAACTGCCAGCGACAACTACATCTACAACAACGTCTATGCTGGTATCGAGCTGTATGGTGGTCAGAACTCGATCACTGGTAACCACATCAACACTAACGAAATCGGTGTCTACGGCGAAGGCATCGGCTGGACATCAATCACCGGCAACGACATTGGCGAAACCACGACTGCCGGCATATTCGTTGAAGAGCTGTATTACTCAAATGTAACTGGCAACACCATCTATAACAGCACCGGTAATGGTATTGAGCTGTCTACTGATGCTGGCACCAACCCAGAAAACACTATCTCTGGTAACAATATCTCTAACATCGATGGTAAGGGTATCTTGCTGACCACTTCGGCTCAGAATAACATTGTCACCGGCAACAACATCAATACTATCGGCCTTGAGGGTATCGACACGGCCGGCGCCGACTACACCCAGATTAGCGACAACTATATCTACAACTTTGCAACTGTTACGGCCGGCTCAGACGGCATAGCAATTACTGGCGACAGCGACAATAACTCAATCATCGCTAACCGCATTACCGATGGCGGCTCTGGCCAAGCCATCGACATTGGTGCCAGCGCCAACAACACGTACTTGGCCGACAACACTTACAGTGGCACCGGTGCGTCTAGCATTAATGATGGAGGCACAAACACGATCTTTGGCAACCAGCTCGACAGCTCCGGCAACATTGAGTTGCAGGCAGGGGACAGTGGTGTAGTGGAGCTTCTCTCAAATACTGACGTAACGGGTACATTAACCGTTAGCTCAACGGCGACACTTAATGGCAACACTGTGGTTGGCGATGCTAACACAGATACGCTTACCGTAAATGCAGGCACTTCTGGTACGGGAATCCGCTTTACTGATGCATCGTTTGCAGGTTGTACGGCGCTCGAAACCGACGCTTCGGGTGATTTGACGTGTGGTGCTGATGCGGACACTGGCGCAACCTTGACGCTCGACGGTGCCTACAACAACTTTGGTGCAACACCTTCTAAGATTACGGTTGATGCTGCCCAGGGTCAGACGGGTGGTCTAGAATTTGAATCGACTGGTGCGAACGACATTTTTGTTGACTTACAGGGTACTGGCGACTTTGCGGTACAGGATGGTGGATCAACCGTCTTTGGTGTATCGGATTCAGGCGTTACTACGCTAACCAAAGCCGGATCGGCAGGCGTAGTGCTCCAAATTAACGATGAGAGTGCTGCAAGTGTTTTGACCATCAACACAACTACCAGTGGGTCATCGGACAACTCTTTGGTGTTTGACGGCGTGGGTGTCTTTGGCAATGGCAACGTTGACGTAGGTTACAACGGTGGGTCAAGCATTCGGGTTGGTAACAACTTCTATAACGACAACAACTGGACGGGTGGCACTGGCGGCTATCAGTTCAGCGTGTTGCCGACGGCTTATACTGGTGCGGCATCTGCTGACTTTTCTGCCTTAGTCGTACAAGGCACAGCCAACCTGACATCTGGTACCGGTACATACAGCGGCATAACACTGACGCCAACCGTCAATCAAACAGGTGGCGCTAACGGTGTTACACGCGGTTTCTATAACAACCCAACCCTAACTGCATTTGCAGACTACCGAGGCCTAGAAGTCAGCGCAACGTCATCGTATGCAACGGCAAATAATCAGCAAGGTGCGCAACTAACCGTTACGGATACAGGGGCCGTTAACAGTGGCACTGACACCACGATTGGCCAGGCAATTGCGCTGACGCGTACTGGTGCAACCGGTGGAACCATCAACAACACCGGCCTCAATATTGCTTTAACTGGCGATACTGGCGGTACATCAACTAACACTGGCTTAAGTGTAAGCGTTTCTGGTGCAGATACGAATTATGCGGCTTTATTCTCAGGTGGAAATGTGGGTATTGGTGATACGACGCCAGCTGGGCTACTAACTGTTGGCAATGGTGATCTCTTCCAAGTAAATAGTTCGGGTGACGTAACTACGGCAAACGGCGAGAACCTATCGGTTACGACCGGTACCACTGGTACGCTTACATTGGATTCGGGCACAACCGGAGCAGTCAGCCTTGGTGCGAATGCTAATGCTAAGACAATCACAATCGGTAATATCACCGGCGCAACGGCGCTTAACTTGCTAACTGGCACCGGCAACTTCAGCCTAGATGGTGTAGCAGGCACAACCTATACTTTGGGCGCGTCAACTACCACAGGCACAATCGCAATTGGCGGTACGGCGCAAACTGGCAACATTACGCTTGGATCATCCTCGGGTACAAATTCGGTCTTGATCGGCAATGGCGCAGGCGCAACAACCGTGAATATCGCTAATGCAAACACTGCTGGTGCGGTGAATATTGGCTCGGCGTTTACGACTGGTACGATCTCGATTGGTGGTACTGGCGCGCAGACTGGTACGATCTCGCTCGGTACGGGAACTGGTGCGCAGAGTATTAACCTTGGTACCGGTGGCACTGGCGCCAAGACAGTTACGCTTGGTTCCACGGCATCGACAGGCGTTACAACTATTCAGGCAGGAACTGGTGGAGTGCTGGTAAAGCCTGCTAATGGTACAACCGCCTTCCAAGTGCAGAATGCTTCAAGTGCCACACTACTTGGGGTTGACACCACGAATAACGTACTGTCGCTACTTGGCAACAATAGTGGTGAACCACAGACATGGCAATCAAACGCAAACACTATTCCCGCTCATGACAATACGCAGAATGCTGTTGTATACAACGGATACATTTACATCGCTGGCGGTGACAACAGCAGCTCAGTGTACAGCAGTGTAGCTTACGCAAAGTTGAACGCAGACGGCACTACAGGCACTTGGAGCACAACCGGAACGCTTTCGACGGCAGTCACAAACACGAACTCCATAGAGGCTAATGGCTACTTGTATGTGCTGGGTGGTTCGACCAACGTTGCGAGCACTAATGTGCAGTCGATAGTCCAGTACGCAAAGATCAACGCCGATGGCACACTCGGCACCTTTACTACTACATCGTCATTAGTAGCTGCACGAAAGAATGGCTCTGTCGTGACGCTCAATGGCTATATGTACTACATCGGCGGTGATAGCAGTTCGTCTGCTACACCTGCCGCTACAAAGACGGTCTACTATGCAAAGATAAATGCTGATGGCACCCTCGGAACATGGGCGAATGTCAGCAACAGTAATGCGGGTTATGTTACGGGTGCCGGCACATATGGCCAGAAAGCTATCACTGCAAATGGGTACATATACGTAATGGGCGGTAATGGTGTGACGAGTATATACTACGCACGACCCGGTTCTAACGGTGATATTTCATCGAACTTCACCGTTGAGGCCACAAACAGCATACCTGCAGGTGCCGGTAATTCGTTCCAGGGCGTATATTATTCAAACGGTTACCTGTATAACGTCGGTGGCTTTACATCAAGCGTAACGCAAAGTACGGCCTACTACGCACCCCTAAATGCAAACGGAAGCGTTGGCACATGGGTGCAGCAAAATACGTCGAATGACTTGCCAGCTGCACGGGCTACCTACGCTTTCGGAAAAGCAAACGGCTACCTGTACGCTATAGGTGGTTTTAACGGCACCACATCTCAGACAACTGTGTACTACACCTCCCTCCAGCGCATTAAAGCCGGCGGCAACCTTGACCTAACTGCCTACAGCACGGGATCATTAACTGATCCAAGTGGAGCTGGATCTCTGACGGCTGGAAATACAAGAGTGGTTGGCACGCTTGAAGTACAAGATCAGGCATCATTTACCAGAGGCGCTAACGTTCTTGGCAGCCTGGCGGTTTACCAGACTGCCGCATCATCACTCGGCCTTTCCGTAACGTCAAACAATACGGGAACCGGTCAGTTGATTAGCCTCACTAATACATCTGGCACGCAGACTGCAGGACTTTCGATTGATAGAAATGGCAGCGGCGGTACCACTACAAGCTTGCTTAGCCTTTCAAATACCGCCGGTACAGCGACAAACGGTATCCTATTTACTGGTACGATTGGCACGGATATCACGACAGCTGCAGGTAGCGGTGCAAGCGCAGGTAGGACATTGTTTGTGAGCGCTGGCGCTGGTGGCGCAACTGGAATCGGCGGAGCAATAACTTTGAGGGCTGGAACCGGTGGAGCAACATCGGGAAGTGGTGGAGCCTTAACATTGCAAGGTGGTAGTGGTGGCGCATCGGGTTCCAACGGCGGAAACGTATTGTTGGTAGGTGGCGCATCTGGTGGCGGTGCTGGCGTTAAGGGATTAGTCGTCATCGATACGCCAGCATATAGCACGGTTTCGAATACCGCCTGTGGTGCAGCTGACTGTACGATTGCTCAAACCAATGTAGATAGTTACGGTGCGATCATTGTTACATTCTCAAGCACTGGATTTGAAGCAGCAATTCCAGACCCAACTCTAACAACAGCGGGACGCATTGTATACCTGACGGCAGCCAACGGTACAAGCGACTTTACTCTCTGTTTGAACGACGTTGCCGCTGGTGGCACCTACGATGGAACCTGCAACACGACAACTGGAAACAGTATCGCGATGCGCGCCAACACGACCGCCACACTCGTTTGGAACGGTTCAGACTGGACCGCTGCCGGTGCTTCAAGCTCAACTGACTTACAAGCCGCTTACAACAACACCTTGACTTCAGCAGGTGGTGCAGAGCTTGTGCTTAATGCCAGCGGCGGTGCAGCCGACGGTTTGACCGTGCGTAACAACTCGACTAGCCCAATTGTTGGTGGCTTGCTCGAAGTTCAGACCTCTATCGGTAGCAACCTCTTTAGCGTCAATAACAACGCAACTGAGTACGCCAGCAACGGTGGTGCCGAAACAGCGGGTGGAACTTCGTCGACCTTCCCAAGTGATACCTGGGATGCAAACGCCACTGGTGGAACGGTTTCGCGATACACAACCGTGGGTAGCTACGTGGCTACCGGTCAGGCATCAGTGTCGGTTGTTACGGCAGCTCAGAACCAGGGCGCACGTAACGAGCTGAGTACTGTACTGACGAACGGCCTCACATACAAAGTGTCGTTTGCGGTACGTGGCACTACTAACTTCTCGAACCTTGAAGTGCGCTACTCGCCAGATGGCTCAAACACTGCCACCGTGCTCTGTAGTACGACCGCAGCCAACTCATTTACCGTTACTACCGGCCAGTGGACACGCGTAACGTGTTCGTTCGTAGCCGCTGGCGCCGCAGCAAACAATGCGATCCTCATCCGCTACATTGGCACATCGGGCTTCCCAACCTATTACATCGACAACCTAAGCGTGAACGTAGACGCAAGCGCTACTTACGCTGTGGACGGTAGTGTTGACTTGGCGCTTGGCAGTAACTGGACGGCCTTTGGCACACTAGACAACCTGACCCGCGATACCACAACTATCTACGACACGAGCGGTAGTGTGAACGTCGATACGCCAAACAGCACCGACAGGGGAGTGCGTAACAATTTGGCGATCACACCGTCTGTCAGCACCCAATACCTCGTTACCTTCTATGCCCGCAGCTCGAACTCATTCAGTGATATCCGTGTCCGTTACTCGCGCGATGGTGGCACGAACTTCGTAAGCTGTGTTGACTACAATACGCAGACTGTTTCGACCACGGCCTTTACAGAAATCACCTGTTTGTTCACAACTGACAGCACGACGGCTACAAATGCTGATCTGATCATAGACCAGCCTACAGCTAGCAATCGCAACTTCTACATCGATGGATTGAAAGTAACCCTTAACACCAACAACTCGAATAACGTTCAGGTTGGTGGTGGTAACAAGGGTGGCCCAGCAACGCTATTCACGCTTGACCGCTCTAACGGCGCGCCGATTGCCGCGAACAACGAAGCTTACTTGGGAAGTATGTACTACGACACCTCTACCGGCCGCATTCAGTGCTACGAGGCTGACGGTTGGGGAGCATGTGGTGCTGCGCCTGATAACGTAGTTAACCTTAACCCAGAGTACGCAGGCGCCGTCCTGAACGGATCGGGCATCGGTACGATGACCACCGACTTCTGCTCAAATGATACCGCTTTGGCTATTAACGATACGCTCTGCGACACCGGTGAAGCGAAGAACTACTACCGCTGGACGTCACCACAAGCTTCGCCACAGACATATAGCATTTACGTAACCTATCAGCTACCAGAAACCTTCAACGGCTTTGCAAGCGATGATACCGTCCAACTTGTTGGTCGAGTAGACAGCACGTCTAACGCCTCGGTGACCTATGAAATGTATAAGAGTACGGGCTCGGCTGTAACGCAGTGCGGAACAGGCTCAACAGATATCATCACCGGTAATAGTGGCGTAGCCGACAACTGGTATAGCTATGGAATTAATGGTAACGAATCGACTGGTTGTAGCTTTAACAGCTCGAGTGCAGGCAACTTCGTCATCTTCAAGATCAATATGACTGCCAACAGCAACGCTAACGCATACATTTCGACCCTTAGCTTTACCACAACTGGACGCTAATAAACTCTAGTAGAAAGCACAAGTTTAGCAGTTTTTACGCTTACGGTTTTCTGCTATACTTGTAGGCGTAGAGAACAAAAGAGACATTGGGGAATGCTAATTAAAGTATGATTAAGCTTCGGAAACGAACGTATCGGAGGTACGCCAGCAAACACTCGAGCGTAGCCGGTAGTGATGGAGACGGTTTTACCGGTTCTCTTGATCAGTTAACGACGCTGCAATACGCACGACTTGCTGGACGCCTGGCAAAGATGAGTGCGCGTTCGTTTTGGCGCACCAACCGCTTTACTTCACGCAGCTTGGCTGTGTTGCTTTTGTCGCTCATTGTCTTTTCGATCTATTACCAGTACCACGAGTCACGCAAAACAGGTGAGGCATATAATATCGGTGGTAAGATTGAACGTTTGCTTGATGGACCGATTCCGCTATACGAAGAGAAGTTGGTGATTGACCAAAAAACTGGCGACATTACCTTTAACCAAGACTACAAACCCGGTGGTGATGTGGCTGGTACTTCGGCCGCGCCAAAAATTACCGCTCAGTTCCGCTCTGAACCAGAAAATTCAGTGACTGTTACAGACCCGGTTCATAAGGTAGGGATCACATTCAAGCCGCTATTCGACGTTGATAAGCCCATGAAGAAGCAAAACCGGGTTGTGTACCCGCTTAAGCGTCATGATGCCATGAAGGTGTATACCACCCAGGCCGGGGGAGTAAAAGAAGACATCATCTTTGTAACTGAACCTGCTAAAAACGAGGTGTCATTTGAGTATGAGCTGGGTCTGCCGGACGGCCTAGAAGCCAAGATCGAACGCGACGGTTCGATTGGTGTGTATGGTGTGGAAAGCACACTGCTCGGCAATGTTACGGCCGGCAGTGATAGCGACGCTGAATTGCTGAAGCAAGCGCGAACAAATAGCCCTAAGACGCAGTTCCTGTTTAGTATTCCTGCGCCGTACGCGGTGGAACAATTCAGAACCAATGTGTCCAAAAATGTTGAAGTACACTATGAGCTCAACAAAAATATTCTGACCGTGAAGGCTGTGGGCATGCACGAGGCGAGCTATCCACTGAGCATCGACCCGACAATTTATGTTGAAACCGCCCAAAAGCTGATGCGTGGCAACAACGAAACCAATACGGATTTTGATGTAAGCAATGAGTTGATCCAAAAGAGCCAGACCACTGGCGCTCGTATTGACTCTTGGCAAGGCAACTTGGATATGTCTGAAGGTATTTGGGACATGAGCGCAACGGCAGCTGGGGGATATATTTACCGTAGTGGTGGGCGCACTGGTATTACAAAACCTCAGATTCTTGACTCGCAGACAAGCAATCAGGGCAGCGATTCGACCACTTTTGTCATGAATATGCCCGCGACCAGGCCGGCGGGGGATCTTTATATTGCCATGATGTGTCATGACGGAACGGTTACGGTTTCGCCACCAGGTGGCAGTGGCTGGTATGAATACGCTGAAACACGCGAGTTCGCCGCCTATTACATGGTCGGGACTGACCAAGGTGGTGGCAACGAGGCGGCTAGTTATACGTTTACGGGCAGCGCTGCCGAGACGTGGTACGGCGTTATTATACGAGTTACAGGCTTTGATTCCACGGCTGCCAGTGCTCATACCTACGTTGCAAGTACAGGTAGCAGTGGCTCAAATACTACGCCTGT
>CAZHXE010000036.1:0-10957 GCA_964536005.1 uncultured Candidatus Saccharibacteria bacterium | reverse complement strand
AGCGCCCCGACACATGGCCATCGATCACACTCAAGCCCTTTTCGCCTGGCTTACTGCTTTCCGTAAACCAACCCGCATACCAAATGTTCGACGGCACACTTATGGCGTTATCGGGGTTTAAGCCGACCTTTTGAATAAGGCCATCCACACTCAGTTTTTCGATCAGAATCCGGCGCGGCTGGTCGGCCGGCACGGTGTATGTGCTGGTGTCGGCCTTTACTTCGGATGGTGATTTGGTGTCTTCGGTCACCACTACATCGGGGTGTGGTAACTCAGGTGGCAATTGCGTTACTTTAAAGTAATCACCCAGCCGGATAACGGCCGCAATAATCAGCGCCACAGAGATTATGCTCAAGACGAAACGCTTTTGACGCTTGGCAGACCGCCTAGCGGGCACCGCTGGCGTTGCTACCTCTTCAGATTGAGTATCGTCTATGTCGTTAGTAGGCTTACTCGTTGTCATACCGACGAGTATATACGCCCATGCCAAGGCCGACAACTAACAGGCCGAGGGTTGGCAGGATCGAAGCCGATTGCAAGCCCGTGTTTGGCGAGCCCGCAGCTAAGACTGCAACGCCAGCTGGGTCGATAATGGTGCCGTCTGCAGTACCATCCTGGTCTAGTGCTCCGCCATCGGTAACTTGGTACATGACCTTTATGGCCACTTGGCCGCCGATAGTAACAGAGCTCGTTACCGCACCTTCAACTTCACTATATGTATTGCTACCGGCATCGTATTTGCGCACCTGAACATCTTCAAGCGCATAACTACCATAGTAGTACTGCGTTATGGTTTCGGTGCCACCAATAGGGCAGCCTTCTAGCGTAAAGCTCATGAGGCCTGCTGGATAGTCGTACAAGTTGTCCATGCTGTCGTCTTCATCAGATTCGGCTTCAAGCGATGCGGCGGTAATAGTTGAGCAATCCGCCGATTCAAGAACCGCATACTCGCTGTTTACAGGGCTGAGCAGCGACGCAACATTCTCTTGGGTACTGTCGGCGAGGCCATCGTCATTTGCATCGCCGTCATTTGGCGCGGCATCTTCAGTGGTATCATCAACCCCGTCGCTATCGCTTGATGCGCCATCGGTTTCCGCGCTTAGGTTTTGCAAGAGTGGCAAGGTATCCGATGTAAACCAAACTGTGTCAAAGTCCCATGCATCGAGCGGTGCATTGGTATTGTTATCAAAGAAGTAGTCGCCAGCGGTACCGTCAGCGTTGACAGCTACGCACTCACCAGTCAGTACATATGAGTCGGACTCTGCGCAGTGCGTCATATCCGCATTTGTGGCATCAAAGTATATGCCATCCGCAAAAGTCGGTGCCGTATCCTCAAAACCAACGGCGCCGCCAATGTGCTCACCGAGAGGGTCATCGAGCACCAGACTGGAGGTAGTAAAGACATTAGTCAGTATTGCCGGCGAGTCACTATCGCTCACTGCACCGGCAAACCCGCCGAGCGACATAAACGCACGCACCGTGCCAGATGCATACGAATTGCTTATGATGCTCAAGTTCCTTCCAACAAATCCACCAATGGCTTCATTTCCCGTGACACTACCGGTAGCATACGAATTTTGTATAAGTGCACTATCGCGATTATTGCCAACAAAACCGCCCATGCTGGCACCAAACTCAGAGTCGTCGCCAACGTCACCTTCTGCAAACGACTGCACAATATCTGCGTTACCCGTGTTGGCTCCCACAAAACCACCAACCTCATTTACACCCGACACGTCACCTGTAGCGTATGAATATGAAATGTTGCCACTATTCTCACCCACCAAACCTCCGGCTGTGTCGTCGCCGTCAATTAAACCCGTGGAACTTGAATATGACATGTCGCCTGTATTCAAACCAACTAAACCACCAGCACCACTAGCGCTGGAAACGGTCAGGTCGGACGTAACATTCGTGATTGTGCCTGCGTTTTCGCCAGCCACTGCGCCTGCTGACACGTTAACACCATCGATAATTCCGTCGGAAAGCACCAAGTCAGAAACACTGCCCGTGGTGGCGATAACTCCAAATAAGCCCACAGGCCCGCTCGATTGTGTGACAGAAAGCCCAGAAATTGAATAGCCAGCACCGTCTAAGCTGCCCTCAAATGGCGTAACAGTGTCGCCAAGCGACACAAAGCTACTGCCTGCGCCAACCGACACGTTGTCGATAAACCAACCTGCCTCAAATTCACAGCAATCGTCGTCAGTTGTGTACAAAAAGTTGAAAGCCACATCCATGCCGGCATATGAGGAAAGATCAAACACCCATGTACTTTGGTCGAGGTTGCCGAGGTCAGGGTTACTGTTGTTGAGTGGATAGCAGTCATTGAGGACATATGTATCACTGGTATCTGTATCAACCAATTCGATGGTTTTGCGGTCGTACTCGTCTTCGCTATAACATGGGCCGCTTTCGTCCATTGCGATAGAATCAAATTTCAGATAAATCTGGCCCGAGGCAGGAAGTGAAACTACTGGCGAAGAAGCGTAGCTGTTTTCGGTGTTGCCCGAACTACATGTAGGCCCGGCATTACCGTATGTGCCAAGCACCGATGAGCCAAATGTATAGGGCGATTCAAATGGCTCTAAAGTTGTGCAGGTCTCTTCATATATATTCCAGCTACTGCTGATACCGTCGGTAGTCCAGCTGCCAATTCCACCCTCAAAGTCTTCAGTAAAAATCTCGGAAGTAAGCAAGCCGCTGCAATCAATATCATTTGCCAGCATATAATCGGCAGCGAGGTCATTGTTGATTGCCTGAAGATCCTGACAATTTTCTATCATTATTTCGCCCACAGCAGATACCTGCTTCGTGAGTGGTGAAAGTGGCGCAAGCGCCAGAACTGCCAGAATGCCTACGACTGATATTTTCTTAACACACGCTTTTGCAAGCAAAAATGAGTAACCTCTAAACGCTTTCATATGCCTAAAACCCCACCTTCTTTAAACTCGTTAAATTGAGAATAGCGTAAACGGAATGGACTCACAATGTTTTTTTAGCTATTTCTCAGGATTATTTTTATCTGTATTTTTACATTTATTTTAAAAGTTATAACAAACGTAAAACGCTGACATGTATCTATTTCTGAAACAAATATCTCAATCACTCGACAATATCATGTGATTATGAGCTAACTTTCGTTATAATGACCTCGCCATGAACAATTCAACACTCAAAAAACAAGTCATCCCCCTCTGCCTGACAGCCATTGTCTTTGGCATAATCGTCGCGGTGTTTTGGCTGGAAATAAGCCTTTTGAACCCGCACCTCTCGGAGAAGATTTCACTTCAGATCCGTCCTGGCGACATCTTGATCGGTATGACCATATACCTCAAGACTGCCATCGATTTTGCGATATTCATTGGCCGGCTCATGGACAAGAACCGAGGCTTACGCGGTCGAATTGGCATTGAGATCGGCACCGCACTTGGCAACGCCGTGGGTACCATGGCGATTTTGCTGGTCTGGTCATTTGCCAATGAGATCACCTGGCTGCTGGGCATTATGGTGCTGGTCGCCTCGCTGGTGCTGCTGCGCCTTGCCGAAGATGGCATGGAGCATATCAAAGCGGACAACCCGGGCTATCCACGCTGGTTCCGAGTGATGGTGCGAACGGTCGAAAAGTCGCTGGAACGCATCAACAAGGTGTGTGGGCCGGTGCTTAACAAGCTCATCCCCTCACACACGCTCAAGATCGCCGAAAGCCCCACGTTTATGGGGCTCCTGGCATCTTCGTTCACCGTGCCGTTCATTTTGGGGCTGGATGACTTTGCGGGCTACGTCCCGCTATTCAGCATCATCAATGTGTTTGGCTTTGGCATTGGCGTGTTTGCCGGCCACATGGTACTCAACATTCTGCTGTATCTTTCGCCCAAGCGGACGATCGCAGCTGTCAAAAACCCACTTATCAGCTTCTTCGGAAGCCTCGCCTTTATCGGACTCTCTGTATGGGGCCTGATTGAGGCTGTTAAATTGTTCACGGGGCATCACTAGACTCCTCGTCGGTGGATGGCGAGGAGCATCCACTTAGCAAACTGATGTAAAACTTGCTATTTGCCGTTGTGTAAATGTCATTTTTTAGTTGGCTTGTTATAATAATTTTGTCTTACGCTCGGCGCCTGCGCCACGGCGTAGCACGGACGTTGACATCATAAAAAGTTCGCTCCGCCGTAATCCAAGGCTCGTCCACACGGAGAGAGGCATGATCGTATGTTACCCAACCGTTGACGGCACGTTGGCCGTTGTTGCGCGATCGCTGGGCTTAGCGCCCGGCGACATTCTGCCGGATACGGTCCTTGCGACCGCAACTCGCTTCGGCTTGCCGGAGCTAGAACGACTTTTCCGGAAATTGGAGCTGTCGTACAACATCACGCTCTCCGAGCAAACTTGTTCGGTGCTCAGAAGGCATGTCGCAAAGATAACTCCGGCTCGGCTGCACCGCGCAGTCTGCAGTGCATACCGCGCCACGCATGAAGAGCCGTTTCGCACCCGTTTGCAGATAGCAATATGGTCTACCGGTGCACATGTAGGGCTCGACCCGCACGACGATCTGCCCTTGTGTTTGACGTCGTTGCGTCGGGCAGTGTTCCGCAAACGAACGCTACAGCAGCTCTCGACGTTCTTGCAGATTTCTGAATTCGGAAGTCTGTACGCGATCGCCAAAATCCTCAAGCGAGGAACCTTTGGTGATCTCCTCGTGTATACACGGGAACTCGCCGCATCAAGCATTTCTGTCCCAGCAACCATCAGCACCATCCAACCCTGAAAGCTAGTGAGGTAGAAAGAGACATGGCAAAGAAGCAAGAGCAGACTACCGTACTGGTTGTCGACCCAACCAATCTCGAAGCAGCCGAGGCCATCATCATAGAACAGCTATATGAGGTCAGCGGCGTCGACAAGAATGAGGTAACGATCACCCGCGAGACGACGTTCGGCGATGACTTGGACATGGACAGCCTCGATCTCGTCGAAGGAATCATGGCCTTCGAAGAGGCGCTGGGCATCATCGTGGAAGAGGAGGAGCTCGAAGGCATCACCGACCTCCTTGGGATGATGAAGTTGGTCGAGGCCAAGTTCGCAAAGCTAGTCAAGGCAGGCATCGGCAAGGGTGACAACTACACAGGCGATGTCACCTTCGTAGGACCAGTCAACGCCTCCTGAGGTGTGTGGATGCCAGCTCCGCACCACCGCCCCCGGCGAGCCGGCGCATCTGTTGAGATGCGACTGGCTCGCCGGGAGGCGAATCAAACTTGTTATCAATGTTTGTCAAACCATTTTGACTCAAATTATCAACCCTAAAGCCACCTTGTCATTGACACGCGAACCAGGAGTTCTATACTTGGCTTACAACACAAACATGTCCTCTAAACAAAGTCAGTAATTAATTACTAACAAAGGGGGTCATACTATGAAGAAGCAACTAATCTTTAGGGGCTTTTTTAGTTTTATAGCAATGTTAACAGTAGTCACAGCGCTGAGTGTGCGGCCGGCACTGGCTCTGGAGGGCGACGGACTTACGTCGGTTTCGTGTAGCGGGCGCTACACGATCGCAACCAGGACATGGGGCAAAGCTACCATGCACGTATACGGCTGCAGCAAAGGGTATGTGTTTACGCACGTAAATAGCACCACTACCTGGGCCAAAAGCGCGCGCATAACTCGCGATAACCCATATGCAACCAGATGGTCGGACACAACTGGCTATAGCCGCTACGCGACCACCACTAACATGCTCCGCTACGTCCGTGGCACATGTTACACGGCTTCCGGCTCATCAGTGGACAGTAATTACGGCCAGACTGTTTCGGTTCGATGGTGCTATTGGTAAGCCCACACTAAGCTAACAGTGAGGTTAAATACGCGACCCGCATACACGAGGCCGCGTATTTTTTATAATGCTTATGTTAGACTGAGGCTAAATACTCGTAAGGATAAGTCAAATGGCACAAAAAATTAAAAGAAAACCAAGCCTCAAATCTACTAACCTGCAAGAACACTTTAAGCTGGCTTGCTTCGCGATTGCATTGCCGCTCACAACCCTCTTGATTGTCTGGGCAGCCATGTCCGGCAGCACCGCACAACCCTCATCAAACACAACGGCGTCAAAGAGTATTGAGCAAGATCTTGACCCACGCTGCGCAATTCAGGATGACGAGTCCAACGCCAGCTCAACGGTAAGCGCGGTTTGCCAGAAACTCAAAGACACCGACAGCATTTTGAACCTTGCCACCTACGGCGACGACGAGGCCAAAGTGACCTGGATTTCTGGAGGCTACAGTGTCATGGCTCCTGCCAACTCGTTATGGATCGAGTTTACTGCTCCGTCAGATTTGTCGCAGAACCTTGCAACCAACCCAACCATGACCGCCTTGCAAGACTCCGTGCGCGACACGCTGCTTAACAGCGGCTACAGGCCCAACAACGAAAACACGTCGGAAACCATTAAAGACGAAACGTTGTACGACTACGTGCAAGGCTATGCAAACGAAGATAGTGTATGTCTGTCATCAAGCATGTCGGCCGTGACCAACAGCGCAATCGATGCTTCTGATCCAGACAAGATGACAATGCGCTACGTCTTTAGCTGTGCTCCAACCGACACGGTTGCCGACGAACTTGATTTTGCCTTGCCCTACCTGAAGGCCGCGAATTTTCGTAATACCAATAATTCACTAGTTGATCAAAAGATGATTAACGCGCACATGAGCAGCTTCAATGTCGTCGCCAGATCTGGCACTGGCTCACTGGCATATTTCTATAATGACGATGCAGGTGACCCAAAGTTGATCCGCGTCGGACATGACGTACCGGCTTGTAGTGAGTTCGAAGCCAAAGATGTACCGATAGCATACTGGCTGGACTGCTACCAGGCAGACGGCACTCTAAGGCGTACCAACTAGACTGTAATGTCATCAGTAAGTGCAATGTTGCGTAAGTCTTTTGGGCGTCTGACCTCAATAATTTTGACGGTTTGCATATATGGTTCTATCTGAGCCTTCAAACGAGGCAAACTTTTTCTTCGCCACAAAATCAGCCACTTCCAAAAATCCCAGTTTTAGTTTGAGCGTCGCAATGCGCGCCATGCACAGGGAAATAAAGAATAATTGAGAATTATAACCGTATCGGCATACTCAAGCCGAACTGATAATACGTCATACTCTCCCAGATCCCCGTCTAGTATCCACCTTGTCCCCTTAACAATCTCATGTTGCTTTATGCTCCAATCTTCTTTTGAGAGCGGTTTTAGTCCAGGCTGCCAGAATACTTTATCGAGCTCAATGAGCGGTAGACCTAGCCGAACAGAAAGCTCACGGGCTAGCGTGGATTTACCTGCGCCACCTCTACCTAAAATCAGAATACGCTGCGGTATCGAATTCTTGCCTGCTACTTTCATGGCAATATTAAAGCATGAAAACTAGACAAGGAGAATGTCCGAGATTCAGACCAGACCTGGGCATAAATTTAGTAATGTAAGCTTTCAATTAAAATCCTGCAAATTGATACCTATAAAATGCAGCAACCGCTAGGGTGTCACGCCAAGCACATAAAAGTCAGAAACCTGCGCCAGGCTCAACTTGGCGACAACCTTTTTATCAAGCACATCAACAACAGTGACAAGCCCACCATCACCTGAATTCTTCGAGTAAATACTTACCAGCGGACGCTGCACATCTTCAAGATCAATTCTTTGCGCCTCTGCTTTGCTCACACCTGCAATCTGCAACACATCAACAGGGTCACCAATGAGCGCACCCGAGGTTGGGTTAATAGCTACGGCTTTTGAATCTGCATCAAGCGCGTAAAGAAGACCATTGTGCATGGCAATCGCACTGTTTGCGGCTACTTTGGTGAGAGCTTTATACTTTCCTCCACTTGTGCTCACACTGATAAGATCTGCGGTTGTGGCTGCTTCACAACTACGTGTGTCGCTGGCTTCAGGACATAAGACCGCATATACCATTTTGCCGGTGTCATCAAAAATCTCTGAATGATAATCTAGGTGGCTTTCCGCAAACAAACGATCTGCGCCCAAGCCATACGTTGCCAACTTGTCGTTGCTTGTAATAGCCGTGAGCGAATCGGTAACATGAACATTTGTTCCAGCGTATTGGTAGGTCTCCCCGAGGCCAACAAAGCCCTTCTTTGCAATGTCAAACAGTTCAATGCTGGAACCTTCATACTTCCCAGCGATAACCGAAAACGACTTACCATCCCGAGCCCACTCAGGATTAAATAGGCCACCTACCCCACTGGCGGTAAGTGGTGGCGTAGCATTAAGTTCAAAGTAGTCCGGCTTTGTCTCTGCGCCTGGCGTAGTATCAACTACCGTATTCTTCTTTTGCGAGGCAATATCCAGTGTAGATATGTCGTTATTTGCAATGTAGAGTAGGTTTTTTAGATCAAAACTCATGTCCATTGAACGCATAAATAAAGCCTGGTCATATGTTTTAGAACTATCGAGCGTTTCATTGGACTCTACTTCGGCTAATTTTTCTGCTTCGTTAGTACCGCTCGGCAGTTCATATGCTGTAGACTTTTTGCCTTCTGAATATACGTAATACAAGGAGCGTTGGGCGGTTTGCGTTTGCTGCTGTTGCTGGGTGTTGCTAGAGGAGTTGTTTGTTTTAGCTTGCTCTTCTTTGGAGTCCATAAAAAACAGGACGTAAGCTGATGTAACAAGACAGGCAAGGCTAATAAGAATCACGATTGGCGCAAAAATCCACATGTTGGTTTGCTTGTGCTGCGGCGCATCGGTCGCCTGTTGGGCGCGACCATTTGTCTGCGTGCTTCTCTGGGGATTGCGAGTGCGATTCATACTGCTTATCCTATATGATTTTGTCTCATTATACCCGCCACGATACTGCTGCGTATAGAGCTTTAGGTAAAATTTGCTCGGGCAAAAAATACTACATAAGCAATTTGCCCATTTTGCCCTATCAATCGTATAGTAATTGCATGAAACCAGAATTCGGAGAGGGGCCAGATATCCATCGTGAGCGTCAGGAGACGGCGCGCGGGTATAACAGGCGATTGTACAGAGTATTAGCAGCACTCGCCTTGACTGCAGCTGCTTGCTCAAGCTCAGCCGGTGACAGCACATCAGATACCCCGCCGCCTGCTTTGGCTGAGCTAGTGCCGAGTGAGGCTCAAGCTACTCATGCATATAGTGCCGATAGTACCGCAAGCCAATCACAACACCTCGACGCAGAAGACCTAGCTCTAACCGAGGGGGTGCATCTACCAGGCGCCGAAACTTCTTGCTACGATCAAGATAAGCAAGTATTCGACCTAGGCGCGTACGCCGATGCCGCTAGCTTTGCTGAGCACATGAAAGCATGGGGATTTGACACAGTGCACCTAACCATCGGTGTTGACTGCTGGCAGGGCAACAAGAGCTCAATTGACTCCTCTATTTATCGCCAGCAAGTCCTAGATATGATACGGCAACTAAACGAGCGAGACATAGTTGTCATTGTTCGCTCTCACAATCTTTTAGATGGGGTGCCGTATGAGCAATCGGGCAAACATGATGTCGGCACCCGCACCGAAAACATACATTTTTGGGTAGACTTTGCGCGCACAACCCAAGCATTGCTCGTAGCCTATGAATTGCCCGCAAGTGGCAATCTTACATCTGAGCATTGTTTTAGCGACGCTGACTGCAGGGACAATGCAGGATCGCGCCATGCCCATGTAAGTGCGATTGAGGAAACCATCACACGCATAAGGGGAACCGGCTCTGAAGCCCCCATAATTATAGGACTAACCGAATCCCAAGTTGACACAGGTGACATGGAACGGTTGAGCAAGCTTTGGGATAATATAGCGGCTAGTGTAGATGTCGAGCAAGACGACGAACCAGGAGCGCGCGATGAAACGCTTTCATACCTAACGGAGATTGTGCCGGTGATCATTACTCACAGTGGGGCAGCTAGCGCGCCAAGCCTTGTACTCAGAGCCAATAGAGAAGGTGTGGGATGGGTCACAGGCTCCCCTCTTCCTGGCGACGGCCTAGTCGACGAATCGCTTGCGCTAACCCCAGACGGCGACTGGGTTATCCGCGCCGCCCAAGCCGCCTAAACCTACACACATTGCAATAGCGCGCTTGCACATCAAGTGCTACACTTCCTGCAATGAACACATGGGAACTAGTCTTTTTTGGCGTGGTTAGTATTGTGGTTTCAATACTTACCGGCATTACAGGTGCTGGCGGCGGTTTTATTATTACGCCGCTTGGCATTTTTTTAGGCTTAACGCCGGCACAAATGGTGTCTTCGGGCAAGTTTAGCGGCCTATCCATTACCGTTGGCGCGCTCCTTGGTATGAAAAATGTTCATGGAACCGTTTCCAAAAAGCGCGTTTTACCCGTGATGGGCCTGGCGCTAGTGGTTGGTTTGGCGGTGCCTCATGTCATTAAAACCATGCACAGTGATGTCTATCAACAGGTCTTAGGCATCATTTTGCTGCTTATGATTCCAATTATGATAGTTAAAAAGGTTGGCGTGCAGGCTCGAACTCCCAAGCCATGGCAAAAAGTGGCCGGTGGCATATTGCTTACCCTGTCGCTTATCTTGCAGGGTATTTTTAGTGGTGGCCTCGGAACACTCGTAAATATTGTGCTCATGGGCATGCTCGGCATGACCGCCCTGGAGGCTAACCTCACCAAACGATGGTCGCAACTTATTTTGAACGCCGTCATTATTTTAGGCGTACTAACGTCTGGCTTAATTGTTTGGCCAGTGGTGCTCGTAAGTGTTGTTACGACGTTTGCGGGTGGCTATATTGGCGGTAAGTTGGCAACTAAAAAAGATGATAAATTCATCGCCGACGTCATGATCGGCCTCATGTTCTTCTCGGCCATCGCGCTCATTATTGGCGTGTAGCCTAAGTAACCTTCGGTTGTCAGATCCCCACCCCTATGCTACCCTCGCTCACAAGATGAGCCAACCTGTTC
>CAZHXE010000035.1:0-11145 GCA_964536005.1 uncultured Candidatus Saccharibacteria bacterium | reverse complement strand
CCTCCCGCTTGCCGCTACGCGAGGGCGACTATAACGTGCGGCTCGAGCTAGATAACTACCGTTCCTGGAGCAGCGATGTCTCGATTGATGGCTCCAAGGTCACGTGGCTTTACTACCCACAACTGATCCCCAATGAGATTGAGACTGATTCAATTGCCAGCCTCGGCAAACTTGGCTTTGTGCGCATGAATCATCGTGCCGATGGCATCGTAGCATACAACCAAAGCGCGCCTGACTCGCTGAATGTATACGACCTCGACAAATCATCGACCTCGCCCACGACTGTGCGTATCCCACTCAAGCTACTCAGCGTTACCAGTAATGGCAGTATTCAAGGCGCATGCGAATTTATTGAATGGTCGGACGACGGCACCTACATGCTGCTTCGTTACACCGTAGACAAAAAGTCGGAAATCTTGTTGGTTGACATGCGTGATCCGAGCAGGTCGCAGAGTATCGATGACGCGCTTGGGTTCGCAATCGCTAAGGCATTCTTTGGTCCAGACAACAACGAAGTGTATATCATGCACGACAAACTACTGCGCGCGTTTATACCCGATGACGCATCAGCCTCAACGCTCTTGTTCGAAGATGTTTCGCAAGTTGCTGTCGACGACAAAGATGTGTGGGTGTTAAGGACAGGCAGCGAGCGCTCTCAGAACGGTGTATTTAGGCTTGGCAGGAGTGAATCCCCCACCATTAGCTTGGACTCAGCGCAGCGCAAAACCCTCCTTGCGGCCAGTTATGAATCTAGGCCAACCATCGCGCTTGTTGGCGACGATACAATTGAGGTTTACACCAGCGTTAAAGAGAACTTCGAGCAGAACGTGCCCGAGAAAGTCATTCGCTTTAGTGACCCAGAAGCTAAGATTTTGTTTTCGCTCGATGGCCGCTTCCTGTCGGTTGCCCAGTCGAATAAAACACACGTCTACGACATCCGCGAAAAGCGTGAGTATGACGTGACGGTTGACTCGACAGGCGTACTCGGCTGGCTCGACAACACACGCATGTATTACTCTAAAGACTCGCAACTTTACGTGGTAGATTTTAACGGCGCTAATACCAACCAGATCGCGAGTTTCGAATCGCAGTGGGGCGCTTTTGTAGACAAAGAACGCCACGCCATTTACACGGTTGGTCGGCAGGCCGCCTCCGACAAGCTCGTGCTGCATCGCTCAGATATTTACCTGGAAGATAACTAGAATATAGCCTGCGCTATCCTTGCGCAGCTCGTGCGGTCGGCGTGCTATTTGGCCATTTTAATGTATCCTTGCCGCTCGGATTTAGGAGCGATACTGTATTAAAACAACCATCCAGCAATACGGTTAACAAGAGATGGTGAATTGCCGGGCACAACCTCGGGCGTGTCGGCTGGGACCTCGGCAGTCGCTGTGGTGGTTTTAATTTGCTTAGCAGTTGGAGTGGGGCTAATTTGCTGGCCCTGAATTACCATGCGGTGCCAACTGGTACCAGGCGGCGTACAGGTAATGAGCGTGACGGTAGGTTGTTTGGTTGGCGTAGTGAGCGAAAAATCGGTCGGCTCGATCACCTGCTTGTTGGTGACTTTGTAGACGTAGCGCGTGCCTTTGTAGTGCAAAATAAAGGTATCGTTGAGTTCAAGTCGGTCTAGCAGCACAAACGCGAATTTGTACTTGCCACTGTTCAGGAAGTTGTTGCTAGAGTGGCCGACAATCACGTTATTGCCCGCCTGACCCGGCAGAGCGGTTTCGTGGTAGTGCACAACTCCCCTTTCGAGCGCAGTCTGAATGGCCGATTCGTCGCGCGAACCAATATCGTACACAATCGGCACGTCTACATTGATCTTGGGGATGATTATGCGCGACTCTGGCCCCACGTCGACTTTAGCATTCGGGTCGATAATAATTGGGCTGCGCAGGCTATTGCCGGGGCTGACGTACTGCTTGGCTAGTGCAAAAATCACCTGGTTGTACTGGGCAAGTAAAATCAAAAAACCGACCGTAAACGAAATCATTAGCGGTGCCCAGTGATGCTTACTGCGCCGAGGTCTGACGCGCTCGAGCTTTTCGGAAGCGCTGCCAAGCTTTGGTTTAAACTTTTCGAGCAACTCATTTTTGGTCGCCAAGAATGAATCGATGTACTTTGGGCCGGTTGTTGGCGTGGTGTTGTCTTCAGGTGTGTCTAGAATTACCGCATGCTCGGTATTGTGCTCGATTCCTTGGCGCGGTGTATCGGCTGTCTCCACCGGTTTTGCAATAACCTCAGCTACTTCGGCAGGTTCCGGTTCAAACCTTGCCGGCTTTTCAAGTCCGGGGATAACAAATTCGCCGTAGAGCGATTGCTTGCCGTCTACAACGTCTGGCTCGGCAGTCAGCTCGTCGGCCTCCTCAGGTTGTTCACCATGCACATCTGCGGGTGTACTGGGCGCGGCGTTAGGCGTATTGGCGGTCTGATGATACTCATCCCACAGTTGCTGTTTTTCATGGTCTGGCAAGCCCTCATAGAACGTTTGCCAAGCTGCCTGCTTGTCTGGGTGGTGTTGATGATGTTGCCAAAAGCGATCCATCAGCTCGCCGCTACTGCGTTGCTTTGGACCAGGGTGAGCTTGTTCGGTCTGCTCGTATAATTCATGAATTCGACCCCGCACCAAATTGAGGGCCTCCGCTTGGCCGTCGGGCGTATCTTGCTTATGAAGTGGGTTTATGTTTTTCATATAATTGCAGACTGTTGTCTGCAGCTATAAGTATAGTACAATAGTCCTGGTTCAAAAAAACGCCGGAGTGGCGGAATTGGTAGACGCGCTAGACTCAAAATCTGGTGAGCTTAATCGCTCGTGAAGGTTCAAGTCCTTTCTCCGGCACCATACTAAAGAAGTCAGCCCTTGTTGGGCTGGCTTTTTTAGTATGGAGGATGATCAGACTTGAACCGTAGGCGTTAACAGCCGGTGGCTGTTAACGGAATCCTTGCTTGACCGAGCGAGCATTACAGCTCCAGTGGAGCTGTAATGTTGCCGAGCGAGTAAGACAAGTTCAAGTCCTTTCTCATGTAAAACCCTGTTTCTTATATTAAGCATGTCCGTCGGGTCTTGATCTAATAATCTATAAAACAAAAAGTAATAAGTAAGGTTCAGCCACCCGGCCGATGCATCGCATCGGCCGGGTGTGGTACATGGCTGCACGTCGTTGGCCTCAGTTGGATCCGTTGCCCTCATCGGGCATGTCGCCGAGGCTTTGTTCCTCGAGAAGCTCGAGAAATTTGTTGGCCATACGCAACATGTCGTCAACGTTGATCGACAGGTTCAACAACGTCTCCCCTGAGCCCATGACGACTTCTTCGCCGTCGTCTGGTACGTGGGGTACTGATAGTGACTCGGCCAGGTAGGCGACGTTGGCCAGAACCCTATGAACCGTCACTATGCTCTCGATGAAGCGAATCGTATTGCGGTTGGCTCCTGGTCGTTTGCTCTCAATGAACAGCAGCATAACCGCCAGGTCGGTTGTTTCGCTAACTCTGATGTCGCCCTCGCCCTGCAGACGACGTGCGACATCTGCAAAATAACGGCGTAGGTTTGCCACTTCTAGTCTTAGCTGGGTAACCGATTCCATTCTCTCCCTATCTCTTGTCGGGTCTTACAACGAACGTGGCATAACTTTGCTCCCTGCCCAAAACTTAGGTCAAAGACAACAACTGCCATGTCGCCAAACTATATCACAAATGACACAAAATATCAATTTTGACAACCGAGTAACAGGCTGTCCATGCAAGCAGACTGTGACTGCCGTAGGCAGTCAGCCGAACGCCCCATCACGGTGTCACGAAGTGACACTGACGCAGAGTGTGCTGTTTGCTTGGGCTGTCGCTACTCGGTTGACCTTAGTGCTTGATACACCCCAGTAGTGAGCGCCTTAAACGGCTTAGACTCATGCTGCATCCAATACACCGATGTATACGCGGCCACCTTGGTTTGCCATAAGCCTTCCTCAAAGCCCAGCGGCGTGATCGAGAGCGATCCTTTGCTCGCCACAAAACAGTGCGCATGATGCACGGTAATTATGTGCGAAGAAACCAGCTGACTAACCTCGTGTAAAAAGTTGGCGATTTGCTCCATGCTCATGTTGAAGGTCAGATTTTTGCTGAAGCCGGCGGTTTTAAGTATTTTTTGCAGTTGCGATAACGAGCAAACCAGCGTGAGATTTTCGTTATCGAGCACTTGCCGCGGGTAACTAGTGGCAGCAAAATCAACGGCGTCTTTGCTGACGACCAGCTTGCCTTTAAAGCTCACGAGCAGACCTTCGATCAATAACGCCGTCTCGCTGTTGCGTCCAAAATCACCTGCCAACAACGTTAGCCAAGCCTCATTAGCATAGGCACGCAACTCACCCAAACCTTTCTTAGAAAAACTACCGCTGATGGTACTCGGCAGGTAGACCGCATTCTCGATCATACCAGTCACGGCAGCTTTGAGCGCACTTGGCAATGCAACCGAAATACGGCCAGCGCCAGCGGCCGTCGCAAAGCTATAACTGTTGCCGATCGAGGCAAAGCCATGTGGCGACCCACCTACAATTAGCAGCTCGCCTGCCTGGCGGATAGTTTGTGGGCGCTCCCACTCAATTTCCTCAAAAGCAGGTGGTTGATCTAGCGGCTGACGGACGTAATCGGGATTCATGGTAATTTTCCTTAGACGTCAAGAATCAAGCTAGTTGGGCAATGGTCCGAGCCCATTACGTCGGGGTGGATATTGGCGTCGAGCACGCGGTCTTTGAGCATTTGCGAGACAAGGAAGTAATCGATCCGCCAGCCAACGTTGCGCTCGCGTGCGCCGCCCCAGTTGGTCCACCAGGTGTAAAAGCCGTTGCCTTCATGAAATAGTCTGAAGGTATCGATCATGCCGTGGTCAATGAGCTTTTGAATGCCCTCGCGCTCTTCGTCGGTAAAGCCACGCTTGCCACGGTTTTCCTTCGGGCGAGCCAGGTCGTCTTCGGTGTGTGCAACATTTAAATCGCCGCAAAAAATGACTGGCTTGGTTTTCTCCAGCTCAGTTACATACTCTAAGAACGCTGCGTCCCAGTGTTTGCGTACAGGCACCCGGGAAAGATCATCCTTAACATTGGTAGTGTAGACGGTGGTGAGGTAAAAATCGTCAAATTCAGCAGTGAGCACCCTACCCTCTTTGTTGGTGTGGCCGTACGAATCATCGAGTTTGTGTTTGTTGGCGATATGCTCGGGAATATCTTTTATGACGTTGAGCGGCTCATATTTGGTAAAAATAGCCGTACCAGAGTAGCCTTTGCGCTCGGCGCTATTCCAAAACTCAGTGTATTCAGGCAAATCTACTACTGCCTGACCCTCTTGAGCCTTGGTTTCCTGGATGCACAAAATATCTGGACTATACTCGTTAATAAAGGGCTTGAGCATGTCTTTGCGCATGACTGCTCGAATCCCGTTCATATTCCATGAATAAATTGAAATTGGCATATGTCTCCGCCAGCTCCTCTTACATGTGCATAAGTATACCTCACCTGCCCTGCAAACGTGCTAGACTTGGACGTAGATATGGCACAACCAACTAAGCGTATTTTACTTAAGATGTCGGGACAGCAGCTTGCCAATGGTGGCGAAAACTGGATTGACCCAGAATTTATTAAATGGATGGCTACCGAGATCAAGCAATTGACCGAGCACAATATTCAGGTTGTGGTTGTGGTGGGCGCTGGCAATCTTATCAGGGGCGCAGAACTTGCAGGCAACGGCATTAGCCGCACCACTGCCGATTATCTTGGCATGCTTTCAGGCGTTATAAACGGTCAGGTTTTAATGGACATATTTCAGTATGCGGGCCTGCCAACCAGGGTGATGTCTTCAATTCACATGGAGCAAATTTGCGAGCCGTATATTCGCCGTAAGGCCGTGCGACATCTTGAAAAGGGCCGCGTGGTGATTGTGTCCGGCGGAACGGGCCGACCATATGTCACCCACGATAGCGCTGGTGTGTTTTATGCTTTAGAGCTTGATTGCGAAGTTATGATTAAAGCTAGCGACGTGGATGGTATTTATGATAAAGACCCAAATACGCATGACGATGCGACGCACTTGCCCACTCTGAGTTTCCAGGATGCAATGGAAAGCCCCGATATCAAAGTTATGGATAAATCGGCGCTTGGCTTGGCAATGGAGCAAAAGCTCCCTCTCGTGGTATACAACATTAAAGAATCTGGCGCGTTGCTCAAAATTGCGCTGGGCGAAGCGGTTGGCACGCGCGTTTCTTAATCTCGCTTAACTTGATATCGCTGAACTTGGCTGGTGGCTGCTAGATCTATGTGTTGTCAGCTGCGTTTTGCTTAAACACGTCAATGACCGTGTTCCACATTTCTTTGTCGCTTGTTTCGGTATGTCGCCAATACCACCACTCGCCACCCCATAGGTAGATTTTATCGGTGCCGATTTGCTCGGCAAAATAGACTGTTTCGCGGAGTTTTTGCGGATCCATTGTTTCGTTCTGTTCCTCTACAGACAGCTTGGTGGTGTCGTCGGCTCCCCATGGCTCGGTTTGGAGTTCGTGAATAAACGCTGGTTTGTCGTCAAGACCTTCGATGAGGGCTGCGCGCAAACTGTGCCACTCGCTGGGTACATACCAAAACGACCAGAACCAGGTGCGATTTAGCGCTTCAAAGTGTGCACGTTTGTACACCGATAGTCCCACAGCGTCGGCTTGCTCAACTGGCCCATTCATAGGAAGACCAGACTGGTTGCTGACGTTGGTGATAATTTGCTTACTTGGGTCAATCCGGCGGACTAGCGCAATTTCTTCGCTCAGGAAATTTGCGTCATAGTCTGGGCAAGTTCCAAATACATTGTTGGCGGCCTCGTTGTCGATTTGATAGCTGAGGATGACCTTGCTATCTTTGTACCTTGAGGTGAGGTCACCGAGGAATTGCTTAATTTCATCGCGTTGCACATCTTCCGGTAGCACAGCAGCCCACTCAGGCGTATGACACTCCGGCCAACGCGGTTGACGGCGGCCGATTGATAGTGTTACGTCTGCCCCGTGCGCTTCAGCCTGTTGCAGTTGCCAGTCAAGCTCCGACCAGTCATACGTATCTTTTTCGGTCTCGATGGTGTCCCAGTACGACATGAGCCGAAAGTGCTTGACGTTAACTTCATCGAGCAAAGCTAAAAAGCCGCGTTGCCAGTCAATACCGAGCTCGCGAGCATATTTGGTTGAATAACTCACACCAAGCTGGGTTGGTCGCCCATCGTATTTTCCCTGATAGCCAGCAGCAACGCTATACAACACCAAAAAGATGATGCTGAGTATATAGAGGCCCTGCCGCCGTTTAATGACACGGCTGCGGAGCCAGCGCGCGGCCGATTCCATAACTCTAGTATAATATATCTCTAGCTCTCATGACGAATAAACTTCATAAACACCCAATCCAAGTATCTGTCGTTATCCCCTCTTTTAATGAGGCGGATTACCTGCAGGAGTGCATAGATGCGCTGCTCGCACAGACAGTCTCGATACATGAAATTATAGTCGTGGACAACAACTCTACCGACGACAGCATAAAAGTGGCCAAACAGCGGTATCAAAAGCACCCAAACATTATTTTCTTGCATGAACCTAAGCAAGGCATCGTCTTTGCCAGAAACACGGGCTTTAACAAGGCTACTGGCAGCCTATTGGCAAAAATAGATGCCGATACGGTCGTTGACCCAGATTGGCATGAGCATTTATTGCACGACATAGTGGCGTGTCGCGCTGATGCGTGGTCGGGCTATGTGTACGGACGTGAGCTTAACCCTCACTTCACATACCTCACTACTAAGCTATTCAACTTCTTTACTTTTACGGTGAATGGTCTGGTTGCTGACGGTGCCATGCTTTTTGGTAGTAACTTGGCGATGACCCGCAGTGCTTGGGAGGCAATATCGGGCGAGGTGCTCATGCGTAACGATATATGGGAAGATCTAGATATAGCGCTCTTGTTGCATAAACATGGCTTTCTGGTAATAAATTCCAAGCATCCCAGAGCTAGCATTGCTTCGCGTTCGGCCAATGT
The DNA here is from genome assembly GCA_964536005.1 of uncultured Candidatus Saccharibacteria bacterium. Classification (GTDB taxonomy): domain Bacteria; phylum Patescibacteriota; class Saccharimonadia; order Saccharimonadales; family JBPEXE01; genus CAZHXE01. The sequence goes on along the minus strand of CAZHXE010000035.1, from coordinate 3,103 downwards.
CAGCTTGCGCCGCTTTTATCGGAGGCTATATGGTCAGTCTCGAGTATATAAACACCATGGCTTGCGTGCGTCATATATTTTTAGTTTGCTGGCAGTTCATTTGTCTATGCTTATTTTTATATTAATCCGTCCGTTTGCGCGCATTGGCCAGACTTGGAAGCGGCGGCCACGGCTTGACCAGTATTGAGGACACCAGGCGAAGAATCCTGCGTTACTATTCTGGCTGGGTCTTCAACGCTTCCCCGTCTTGCTCAACCTCGCAATTCCCCCACAACCCCAAGTTCTGGTCGCGCGCACTTGCCTGTGCAGCCACAAATTCGTCTCGCTTGGCGAAAGGAAACAAGGTATATGCAAAGCCGTAGCCACTCTCAATCATTTTAAGATTTAGCAATGTGCCGTCGTCTAGATAGACGTATCTCAGCAAACGATCATAGCGGTCGCGGTTGGTGTTGGTTGAATCAGATTCAAGCCTTACGTCGTGGCCTTCAAGCAATGACTCAAGCTGTTTGTGCGCAGCTTTGCCAAAGCACTGAACGGCTTTGTCTGGGTGGTGAGTCTCCGGGGTGTCGAGGCCTATAAAGCGTACTTTTTCGGTATGATCGCCTTGCTTTACTGCGATGGTGTCACCATCAAAGACTTCGGTCACCCTGCTGTAGCCTGGCGCCGGTGGGTTAAAAGAGGCAAAAATATCCTCGACCACATGCGGCTTTACGCCGAGGAGCATAGCAATAAGTACTATGAATAAGCTTACGGCTGCGGTTCGGATTTTCTTAATAGATATTTTCATGGGTTGTTGAGGGCGAAACATTAATGCATATTGCGATGCCATGCGTTTCGCCTTGGCAGTCATTAGTGTAGCAAGCAATTGATAAGAAAATTATGAGAAAATGTGTCTTAAAAAACAAAAAACTCCTAGCTAGGAGTCTCGGATACTTAAGTTGGTTCCCTGATGTTTTGGGATTGTTAAGCAGAAACAATTCCTTGCATGCCTCTCCATACAATGCCTATATATATGCGAAGCATGGGGAGGGTGGCGGGCCGCCGGCGACAAGTGAGAGTGTGAATCTCCTCGAAGCCGGCAGCCCGCCGGGTGGTGCATTGGCGAGCCCGCTCGAAGGGCGGCATAAACGGGCTCCTTACGGGGGAAGGCGTCCCCCACCATTGCACCGGCTTGGTTCGGCTCACTTACATGAGTCGAAACGAGCCCAGTTGGTCTGATAGCCATAACCTTTAGCGGAAATGGTTTCTGGAGGGCGGGCGGAAATTAGGGGTTATTGTCCACCAGTTCAGACCAACTAGATATTAGGATGACGGCTGCCGGCCGATTACCGCCGCAACCGGCCGGCATGCCATCCCCGTACAACTGCCTCTTGTCAACCCTGTGTTGGCGCAAGGCATTAGTCCTGCATCCTCCTGCAGGATTATTGCACAGAACTTGTTAAGTAAGCGCGGCCGGGACAGGAGGGACGTGAGGGTGCCCCGGCCGCGCTTACAAGACTCTTGCTACGTGGGCAGGGCAGCCCATTCGGGGGCAAGAGCCGTCCATGGGCATTGGATGTATCGCGTGCGAGTTACCGACATCAGCTGAGCCGGGACAACGGTGGAATGCGCTTGGGGGCGTGTTCGCGTTCCGTCATCCCGGCCTTCAGCCGCCGTCGGCGTCGGGTGGGCGACAACCCAACTACCAACGAACTTGAGAATTCATTTCTGAGCCCGTTAGCCGGCACCCCTTCCCCTATCATCGGGAATGGGGTGCCGGCCTGGGCACAGGACAGGTCTGGCTCGCGCACACCCTCAGGCGAGGGTCGCTTGACCCAGCAAGCGCGAACCGCGACATGGGTATCGCATGACCTGTCCCAGCTCTTCGTGTAGCGCAGCCGGGTGGCTCGCGGTGGGGTGCAACGTGCCACCCGACTGCGCGTACTTGTGACCCAGGTGGGTCAGATGTCTCGCGGCCAGGTGGCCAAGTTGAGCGGGAGGGCCCAACAGTGGCGCAATGGCCACCTGACCGCGAATGTGTCAACCCAAAATTAAATTCAGAGTCGAGCGAGGTTGAGCAATTGCAAAGGTTACAGCCGGTTTGCTGTAACATCTCCAATCACCCAACCTCTTACATTTTCGCAACGTTGATGACCATTAAGTGCACTAGTTGTATATGAACATGTTTGTAGACATGTTCGTGGAATTGTTTCTGCTTGTTAATAAACGCTCAATACAAACTAAACAGCAGTATTAAGTAACAAAACTGTACAACTTACTTTCCTAGTAGTCAATACCAATATTTGCTAGGTATTTATCGTCGAAGTGGTGTTTGAGCTTTGTCATGTTGGTCGCGATGTCGGTTAGGGGCAAGAGTGACTCAGGGAAGTTGCGACCAGTGACACACATACTCGTGCTTGAATGCCTCTCTTGAATGAGCTTCTTAAGGTCCTGTTCGGTTAGTAAGCCATCGTGAACGGCATTGTTTATCTCATCGCAGATCACAAGCTTGAATTCACCGCTGGTAGCTCTTTGGTAGGCATAGTCGTAGGTGTCTTTGGCGGCCTGCTTGTGCTCGTCATCAGTGACATCTTTGGCGCTTAGTTCGCCAGCCTGGTAGAAGCCTTTGCCTCCTTTATAGAAGCTGAGCGTATCTGGGTACACGGTTTGCAACTTCTTTATCGCCTTGTGCTCGTTAACTTCCCAGTGTTTTACGAACTGTACATATGCGACATTCCAGTCTGCGCCGAGCGCACGCAACATAAGGCCAAGCGATGCGGATGTTTTACCTTTGCTTTCGCCGGTATATACCACTACTACGCTGTCTTTTTGTTTATAGTCTTCAAACATATTCATATATACATTATCGTGCTAGGCGCTGATTTGCCAGTCTCTTATCAAATCTTAGGCAGTATATTTACCAAATTGACGTAGAACATACCCGGTCAGAATCATTGCTATACCCAAAAAGCCCAGAACGTGCTCTTTCTTAACTGTTCGTCCAACGGCAGCGTCGATTTTATGCTCACGCATAACAGTGTCATGTACCGCAATCGCCGTTAACGCAATCAGTACTTTGCCAAACACATCAAATGTTTCACCAATAAATTCCAGAATCATAACT
>CAZHXE010000034.1:0-11181 GCA_964536005.1 uncultured Candidatus Saccharibacteria bacterium | reverse complement strand
GTGCTAGAGCCATACGAAGAAGTCAGCATCGAAGTTCCAATGGAGCACACTGGCGCAGTCCAGAGCGAATGCGGCAAACGCCGTGCGGAGCTCATTGAGCAGCACACGCTCAGCGATGGCTCGATTCGTCTTACCTACAAAATGTCGACTCGCGCAAGCCTTGGTCTGCGCAGCATGCTGGTAACCGCAACCCGTGGCACAGTTATAATGAACAGCGCCATGAGCGGCTACGAACCAAAGGGAGCATCACTTGCGCAACAACGTAACGGCGTACTTGTTGCATGGGAAGCTGGTACTTCATCGCCATACGCCCTGCAAAATGCCGAGGCGCGTGGCTCATTGTTTATTGGACCTGGCGAAGTTGTCTACACCGGACAAGTTGTAGGCCTTAGCAACCAGCGTGACGACCTAGAATTTAACGTTACCAAAGAAAAACACCTCACCAACATGCGCTCAAAGAGCAGCGACGGTGCCGTTCAGTTAACCCCAATCACACCACTTAGTCTTGAACAGTGTATCGACTTCCTAGAAGACGACGAACTGCTAGAAGTAACTCCAAAGAATTTGCGTCTACGCAAACGACAGCTTGATCACAACTTGCGTAAGCGCGAAGCCAAGCAGCGCTCGGCATAAATTTTTGCAACCTCTAAAGATGTGACTGAGTAGACCGCACCTCACTCAGGCAGCACACTCTGCGTCGGGCCCGTTGGGGCCGCGACGGGGCGTTCGGCTGGCTGCCTTTAGCAGCCACAGTCTGTCTGAGCGAGGTACAATCTACTCCCGGCATTTAATTTGTTTTAATAATGTTATAAGATACTTTTTACATAATGCAGAGAATCCAACACCGAATTTATGAACCAAGTGGGGAAGCAGAACCAAGCAGCCCAAACGCGATGCTGGTTTTGCCCAATCAAGCGTCAACTACCTTGCGGGGCTACCACGGGGCACTAGCACAAGAAGTCGCAGATACCACGGGCAACCGAGTCTTGGCGTACGAGCGTCTATTTAGTGGCGAAGGGCAGCGTTTTTCACCGGCAGCTCGTAGATTAATTTCGCGATACTTCGAGTACACCATCCGCCACACATCCGAGCAACTTGCCGGGGTTGTTGAGCAAGAAATGCCAGACCGGCTGTATGTTGCGGGGCACTCGGCAGCTTCGTTTGACGCAATCGGCTTGGCCGAATCAGGCGAAATGCGCTTTGGCGCAATGGTTTTGACCGATCCGCCGGGGATGCGCCAGTGTCAGTTTGGCGCGGAAATAACCGACTACGCCATGTACCAATGGCGCGTTGAGCGTAACAAACCGGCAGGTGAGCCGTATGAAAACAGAGCTCCCGAGGTTGAGCCAGGCAAATTCGGGCGGCTTGCGCGCATGGTTGGCGAGCTCATTGTGTATGGAGGCTACGGCGGCACCCCGCAGTCATTACACCGCCTAGAGCGCGTGATCATGGCAAACCCTAATACTGGCGTAGGAGTTGTATTCCCTGAGCATACATTTACGGTTCAGCCCGAGGAGCAAATAGTCATAAAACATGCATTAGAGCGTTTGCGACTTGGGCAGGGTGCACCGGTAATTGTAGAGCGCGGTAAAGGAGACTATCACTCCAGCTTCGATAATTACGCATACTACGCAAGCCTTGTTGACCGCATGATCGAGCGGGTTGACCCAACGCTTTCTGGCAGCTGATCATATACAACTAGAGTAAACTTAGTATAATGACAGGGCTATACGCCGTAGTTGCGTATGGCTATTATTTAAACTACGAAAAAAGACCAGAGCAACTATGTATCAGAAGGCACTCAGCCTCGCCAAATCCGACTTCATTAAACATAATGCTATCTTCTTTGTTGGCGCGCTTGGTGTCGGGCTGCTTAATTACTTACTGTATCCGGCAATCTCGCGCTTTTTGACTGTGCAGGAGTTTGGCGAGGTGCAGGTGTTAGTCAACCTGCTTGTGCAAATTACGGTGTTTGCTAATGTTGTATCGCTGTTTGTAGTGAACATTATCACCAACATGCACGATGCGAAAAAAGAGCGCGAATTCATTGAAAGCATCGAGAGCATTGTGATACTTATGAGTATCGCGATCGCCGGCGTCATAGCACTAGCTTCACCATTGATGGCCAAGTGGCTGCAATACGATTCGTACAGCGCTTTTCTGCAGATCGGCATAATCCTGGTCATCAATGTTCCCATCTCAATACGGCTTGGGTATCTGCGGGCCAAAAAACAATTCGGTATCAACTCGATTGCGCAAATTTTGCAGTCTGGGCTCAAGCTCGTTATTGGCACAGCACTAAGCATTATCGGGTTTGGGGTGAGTGGCGTTATGTTTAGCCTGACCGCCTCACTCGCGCTGGCGTTGTTTTACGTGCATCACAAAACCAGCCGGCAAGGGCTTACCGTGCGGCCGTTTGCGCATGTACGACGTATTCGACTTGACCTCATAAAAGCGCAAGTAAAAACCCTGCAAGGCACCGGCAGATATATGTTGCTTATTAGCGTGGTTTCGTTTAGCACGTTGTTTTTGCTGTCGTTCGACACCGTGCTGGCCAAGTACTTTTACGATCCAGATACGGCCGGTTTGTATGGCGGGCTATCGGTTGTGTCGCGCGTGTTGTTTTTCATTACAAGCTCGGTGGCAAGCGTGCTTGCGTCAACCATTAAGGTGAATGACGCACTGCGCGTCAAGGTTCAGAACTTGCTGCTTACCATGATTGCAACTGTACTCATGAGCGGCGTAGTTACACTCATTTTTGCCTGGCAGCCCGAAACAGTCGTTCGTATTATGCTCGGAAACCAATACGTTGCCTCCGCTTATTTGCTGCCAAAGCTCGGTATTGCAACATTCCTTATAAGCCTGATTAATGTGTTTTATACCTACCACACAGCAGTGCGTGATGTGGGCATTATTGCTCCGTCAAGTGTGGGTGTGGCAATCACTACAATCTTGGTGTGCATTAATCACGATACAATTGAGAGACTTGTCAATAGTCTATTAACTGGTATTATGACTATGTTATTCCTTATCGCAGTCTGGAGTGTGTATTGGCACATTGTTGAGCGAAATAAGCAGGCTGGGCGACAGCTTACTTCACCTCAGCCTTAAGCGCTCGTTTGCATAAAAATAGCATTATTCACATATCTTAACTGCGTCATTTTAAATTTTGGGGCGGCAACCACTCATGTTCGATGGAACGCGTGCACGTAATGAACGTGTCGTGCATTCGTGCTGCACAGCGCTTTCGAATTATGCATATACAAAATGACCTTAAAAAGGGAACTTCAACTTTTTCCGAAAACCCATGGCCAAAATAAGCATTATAGTTCCAGTCCATAACGAAGCCGCATCACTCTACGAGTTGTACGATGAGTTAACGATTATCACCGATACGTTGCCGTATGAGTTTGAGTTTGTGCTCGTTAACGACGGCAGCAGCGACGATTCAGGCGTTATCCTTGCTGAGCTTGCCGCCAAGGATGAGCGCGTAAAGCCGATCGAACTGGTGCGTAATAGCGGCAAAGAGATTGCGCTTACCGCAGGGTTCCATAGCGCCACCGGTGACGCGGCCATTACCATGGACGCTGACCTGCAGCACCCACCGCGCTATATTCCCGACTTTATTGCTGAGTGGGAAAAGGGCGCTTTGGTGGTGGTTGGCGCGCGCATTAACAGCGAAAAGCGTAGTATCTTCCGTAGTCTGAGCACGGGCATTTTTTACGGCATAATCAACTACGCATCGGCGGTCAAAATTTCGCCCGACATCATGGACTTTCGGTTAGTGGATAGGGAAGTGATGGAACACTTCAACCGCTTTACCGAACGTAACCGTATAACGCGCGGCCTTATCGACTGGCTTGGCTACCCGCAAACACTTCTACCTGTAGAAATCCCCGACCGTCTACATGGCAAATCTACCTACTCAACTCGTAAGCTATTTAAGCTTGCTACCGACAGCCTTGTCTCGATGAGCCTGCTGCCGCTTCGCATCTCGGGCTACCTTGGTATTGCGATTATGTCGGTGTTTGGTCCGCTTGGCTTATACGTCATTGTAGAACAAGCCTTCCTGGGCGATACCCTGCATGTGAGTACCGGCGCATCAATTGGTATCTTCACGTCATTTATGGTAGGTGTGCTGCTTGTTAACCTCGGCTTAATTGCGCTATATGTTGCAAACATGCACGATGAATCACTGGGCAGACCACTGTACATTCAAAGCAAACGCCCGGTACGTGCACGCGGCACACATGCACTACAAAGCTCGCTGACGTACCAGGTAGACGGACATGTCAGTAGCCGTAAAGTTGCCGATATCTTAGAAGCACGTCGGCGGTTAGCGGCCCCTACGGCTAAATCTGTGCTCTGGTTATCCTGGAAAGATACCTCGCACCCAGAAGCCGGCGGCGCGGAATTGCTTGGCACGGCGCTCCGCGAACGCTTGGTTGCCGATGGCGTACAAGTAACCCTCCTAACAGGCAGCTATCCTGGCGCAAAAGCCAAACAAACGGTAGGTGGCGTGCAAATTATCCGCATGGGCAACCGCTATACTGTTCATTTTAAAGTTATGATGTACTACCTCAAGCATCGCAAATTGCTCGACCCAGAGCTCATTATTGACGAAGTCAACACGGCACCATTCTTTGCCAGCTGGTATAGCCGTAAGCCAACCAAATTATTCTTCCACCAATTGGCACGCGAAATTTGGTACCACGAAATGCCCCCAGTCTTAAGTAACATCGGCTTTATTACCGAAGCAATGTACTTGCGCCTACTCAGTAAACAAGGCGCCATCACGGTTTCGCCCAGCAGCAAAAAGGACCTCATGCGCTTTGGGTTCCGCGACAGCCGGATTACGGTTATTACCGAAGGCATCGAGCTCACGCCAGTTGAAGACCCTACCATGGTCAAGAAGTTTTCGACGCCAACCTTGCTGAGCCTTGGCGCCGTCCGTTCTATGAAGCAAACCCTGGACCAAGTAAAGGCTTTCGAGCAAGCCAAGCGCCATATGCCCGAGCTCCGCCTCATGATTGCCGGCGACGCTTCATCACCATATGGCAAAAAAGTTGAGAATTACATTAAAAAGAGTAAATTCAGCCAAGACATAAAACTACTTGGTCGCGTGTCGGAAGCACGCAAGACACGGCTGATGCAGCGCTCGCACTGGTTACTTGTGTCGTCCGTAAAGGAAGGCTGGTGCCTGGTAGTGGCCGAAGCCGCCAGCCAAGGCCTGCCAGCCATCGTCTACGACGCCGACGGCCTGCGTGACAGCGTCAAACATAACATTACCGGGTATGTCGTCAAACCAAGCCCTTCCGCCATGGCCGAAGCCATCCTGGACGCTTTTGGCATACCACGCAAAGACCAGCCAGCTGCCAATCTGTTGATCCACAAAAACTACTCGCGCATCCAAAAAGCCGCCTGGGACTTTTCTAAGACACTAACGCTCGACCAAGCTTATACTGATTTTAAAAGTGCGATTGGGGTGGATGGGTAACATTTTATTACAGCTTAGCCGATCGTGAATATGTACATAAAACAACAAGCTTACCCCTGAGAAGGGTACTCCCGCATGTTATACTGGTTACTGTTGTTTTAAAATATGAACAAATTTAAACCCCAGGTATCCGTTATCGTTCCAACCCGTAACTCTGACCAAACTCTAGAGGCCTGTTTAGGATCTATTAGGAAACAAAGCTACGCCAATATCGAACTAATCGTAGTAGATCGAAACTCAACAGATAACACAAAGAAAATTGCCAAAAAATTCACTCAACACGTATACGACAAGGAACCGGAGCGTAGCGCCCAGCGTAACTTTGGAGTCAGCAGGGCTAACGGAGATTTTGTCCTCATCATCGACTCGGACATGGAGCTGTCAGAACATGTAGTTACCGAATGTGTTGCCGTCATGCAAAAAAACAATCAAGCAAGTGGAGTAATCATACCCGAAGAGTCCTTTGGCGAGGGGTTTTGGGCGCAGTGCAAAAAATTAGAACGATCCTTCTATATTGGCGTCGATTGGATGGAGGCCGCGCGCTTCTTTAAAAGGACAGACTACTTAGCCCTAGACGGCTATAACGAATCGCTAGTGAGCGGAGAAGACTGGGACTTATCCAACCGCATGAAAAAGCTCGGTAAGATAGAGCGAATACAGGCATTGATTTATCATAACGAAGGCAGAATCAACCTTATTAAAACGCTACGCAAAAAAACGTATTATGCCGAAAAAATTGGCCAGTATGTAGAGGCAAATCAAGATAGCACCAGCACTGGCTCCGAGATTGGGAGAGTATTTAAGCGATTCGGCCTGTACTTCAGCAAGCCACATATTCTTTTTCGCAGGCCCCTCATTGGCATAGGCATGCTATTTATGAAGATCAGTGAATTTGGCTTTGGCTTTGTCGGATGGGTAAAATCACGATGAAAGACAACATCATCAAATCCATCTATTTTGACTTCAGGATACTAACCATGGGTAAGGTCAGTTTTGTGGAGCGCATAAAGTTACTCAGTTCAAAATATTCTGCGCTACTAGCCTTGGTACTCAAGCAAAAGGCAATCATGACTGTTGGCAAGTCAAAATTTAGAGTGTTCGCCGCTACGGAAATGGGCACAATCCAGTCAAGCTTAGTTGATTTTTATGATGACATTGTTATGCCTGGAATTATAAAGACAGATAAGCCTACAATAGTCGACATCGGCGCCAACGTTGGGCAGTTTGCAGCTGCGACAAAGTATTTCTTTCCCCAATGCACGCTATACACCTTTGAGCCAGATGCACAAATATTCGAGCGGCTAAAAGCTAATCTAGCTGCAAACAAATACGTCAACTTTTACAATCTTGGTATAGGCAAGGAAAACGGTAAAACTACTTTTTATAAAGACGAGCTATCGCTTAAATCAACCTTCAAGCTTAACCGGAATAGCCACGTAAAAGAAGAGGAAACTATCGAAACAAAGACACTCGATAGCTTTAATATTACTAATGTTGATTTGCTAAAAATCGATGTCGAGGGCTTTGAACAAGAGGTGCTGCAAGGAGCTTCAAAAGCACTCAAAAATGTAGACTACCTGCTTGTAGAAGTCTCTCTCGACAGAAGTGGTGATGAATCGAATCTGGCTTTGTTCCAATCAATTCTTGAAAAATGTGCGCATGCAAGGATTATCAAATTTGGTCGGCCTTTGGGGACTAAAGCTCAACCTGCCTGCCAGGACGTCATATTTGCACTGCAAGAGGATAGAGCATGATCGTTGCCGTATCGGGCTGTGATGGAAGCGGTAAAACTACATTCGTCAAAAGTGTAGTTAATGTTACAGATGACAAACATATTAAGGTTAAGACAATAGGCGAATTTGATTATCTTTTTTTAAACCCAATCGCCAACTACATGAAGCGAAAAGAGTCTGTACGTATATCATTCCTCGAAGGTGAAAAGAAAATTAGACCCTTGACTATTGTTTGGGCCCATCTGGTATATGTCGACTGTTTGCTAAGAGCCTTATTTTTAAAGTTCAGCAGAGCAAACGTAATTTTTGATCGGTACTTCATCGATCATGGGATCGGTTTTTATAATTTAACTGGTAGCAAATATTTTATAAAGCTTTTCAGACTGAGCCCTAAAGCAAACCTATCCGTATACTGTTATACCGACTTAAATTCAATTTACAAAAGGCGTAAATTTCAAGGCAGAAAGAAGTCCTTTTACAAAAATCAGATTGAATCGTATGAGAACTACGGTGAGTATGATCTAAAGATAGACACAAATGACCGTGATATCGTAAATAATGCAGCAGGAGAGGTTGTGCAAATATATGAGAAAAAATGATTACATGAATCAAGGCAGTGCCCAGAAATATCGCGAAGCACGTTTCCCGGGCAAGGGCGGTGCGATTATAGAAGAACATGAGAGAACTTTTATTCTCTCGTCTATAGATAGATACCTTAAGAATCGATCAAAGTACCTTGATTACGCAGGCGGCACCGGGCGTGCTTTAAAGTATGTTGCCGACCACACAAATTTCAAGTCATTTAATCTACTCGATAGCTCAAAGTACATGATAGAGCAAGCTCAGCAGTTTTTAGGTAAGACAAAGGTAAATTTTATCCTAGTAGATCAAGAAAAGGCGCCCAAACCATTGGACGAAACCTATGACCTGGTAACAACATTTCATTTCATTAAACACATACCTGATCCGCGAGTTTATTTTGAGCTGTTTGGCAATTCACAAGTTAAGGGCGGCCTACTGATGTTCGACTTTCTAAATAAGAATAGTGTTGTAATGCTTAACAAAGAAACTTGTTACTTGTATAGTAAGCAACAAATAGCGCAGTATCTTAATGAAGCTGGTTATGAAGTTGTGAGCTCAAAGCACGCTGAAATGCTCGGTGAAACTATTTATATAAGTAATATTTTGCCTCATCCGATCAAGCAAATCTTTGAGAAAATCGACTCATTCCTTAGCAGTACGTTACTGAAGCCGTTTGCTTCAAAGATCATTATCGCAGCTCGCAAAGTTGATAAGTGATAGTATCTCAACCTCTAAATAATGAATAGCTAACATAACCATATACATCCATGACCATATACCACATAGAATTTGCAAAGGCTGGGCTTGGTGTTAGTGGTGGCGAAACTTGGATGGTTTCAATCATCAAGAAGTTAAGCGAACGTGGTCACAAGAATGTTTTGTTTACAACCGACAATGGCAAACAGGCATACGAACGGCTCGGCCTTATCGATGGCGAGAATGTTGAATATAGACTAATCAATAGCTTTGAGGGCGAAAAAAGAATGCCGATGTTCTTGTCTTACTTAACAAGAACATTTACTGCAGTTCGTTTGGCGCGTGAGAGCGCAATCGACCCACAAGGCTATGTCATGTGTCATTCAGATTTTTTCCCAAATACTATTCCATTCTATTTTTTGGCTAAGCGTGTTTCTGAGAAGCGCAGAATCTGCATGATGCACATTATTTGCCCAAAACTGTTTCAAGGTTTTGAAAAACACTACGCAGGAGGCTTTGCCTTCCCAAACGTACGATTCTTGCATCATAAACTGAACCAAGCGCTCTGTTTCACTATCTTGCGAAGAAATAAATCACTCATACTCACTAATAGCGTTCCTAACGAGAAAGCACTACATAAAATATGTCCAAAGAATTCCACGGTTAATCTTGTACACTTTGCAGCTACCGACATTGAGCGACCTGCTACGTACCCTAAAAAGGACATTGATATAGTCTGGGTTGGTAGATTCCATAAACAAAAAGGTATTTTAGACTTGCCCTATATTACTGCACGCGTGAAAGAAACCCTCCCAGACGTACAGGTCGCGATTGTAGGTGGTGGCAACGAGAAGCTAGAAGAAGAGCTTTTAGCCGAGATACGTGACCTAAATCTTGAAGACAACATAAAGCTACTTGGTTTCTTAACAGGTAGTGAAAAGGATGCGATAATTTGTCGTGGGAAAATTTTTGCGATGACTAGCTACTTTGAGAGTCATAGCATAGTGATACTAGAAACCATTGTGCTTGGAACCCCAATGGTTTCGTACGATCTGCCGTGCCACTCCCCGTATGCCGAGGGGATAGAGCTTACGCCACGTTTTGACAAGCACCTATTTGCAGATAAATTGTTATCATTATTAACTGATAAAAATGAGTATCAGCAATTAACAAACCGCATGAACAAAAAAGCTACAGAATTTTCATGGAACAAAACCACCGACGAACTCCTGAGAGCTATAGACGTCCACGAGATATCGTAGTTGCAGCCATTGGTTATTAGGCTAAAAAGTTATACAATAGACGTTGCATGCGAAGCCAAAATGAACCTACAAAACCAAAATCATTACCGAACGAACCGAAGCACAATTATTCGCTAAACATCAAAGTATCTTACGTTTCTAATTTCGTTTTTTTAGTGTTGAGCGTTGTACCGGCAATGTTCTTAATAAATTCTGCGCTTTCAACAAGCAGCCCCGAAATTTACACAAATAATCTGCGTGAAATTCTTAATAGCTTGGAAGTGTGGAAAGACATACAACTTGGCACCAACGGTGCCACCAACTTATGGACTTTGTTTCCAGCGGGGGTTTTCTACCTCTTTATTGATCTCTTCTTAAACCTTGATGGGCAGATTTTGCAGATGCTCTTTGTTTCAATATTCTTTTTTGTAGGTTTTAAAGGTGCATATTCGCTATTCGCGCGCATGTTCGGCAGGTCGCAACCTTTTGCCCTGTATGCAACCTCCATATTTTATATGTATAACATCATTGTGGGGCGCATGGTTGGAGGTGCATACCCGTTCCTGATTTCGTATGCCTTCTTGCCAATATTCCTGTCATACTTTATTCGCTACACTCAGGAAAAGCGTAAACGCGACATAGCGATCTGCGGTTTGGCGCTTGCGATGGTATTTGGGCCAAACCTTGTCTTTGGATTTGTTGCGCTGTTTGCTGCTGGCCTGTACGTGATATACGGCATGATCACAGAAAACTTCAAGTTCATAAAAAATCTTATCCCCCTGTTCATTTCATTTATTTTTAGTGTATTTTTGATTGCTTGGTGGTTTATCCCGAGCTTCCTCTTAACCCGTGTTGCAGCCGATGATCTCGCAACAGTCATTAATAGTGAAGACTTCTATAACTTGGATACTGGGCCGACTAATCTGCTCCGCTCGCTGGGAGATTGGGCATTCTTTTCTGGGCACATGGGCACGCCGTACGTGCATTACGCAAGCAGTTTCCTAAAGAACCCATTAGTCGTTCTTGGTGGCTTTATACCGTTTCTGGCGCTCATGTGGGGGCTCAGCCGCAAAAATGTGCGTCAAAATAAGCTCATTGTATATGCGGGCCTACTAACTATCCCAACACTCTTCATAATTGGCGGCACGCATAAGGAATGGGTAACTTCCGGTATTATGAAGTACGCGTTTTCGAACGTCGGCCAACTACTCATTTTCAGAAATACCTATAAATTCAGCGTACTGGTCATAATTGGCTTCTGTATTGCTCTGTATTACGCCCTCGCAAAGGTACAAGCCAAAAACTATCCAAAGCTCTTAAAGGCTGGGCTCTTGTTGCTCCTGTTCGCTCCGGCGTTTCCGCTCTACTTCAACTCGTCTGCCTCTAACACAAGCCTAGTCGATGCGTTCCCAAGCTATTGGCACGACTCTGC
>CAZHXE010000033.1:0-11216 GCA_964536005.1 uncultured Candidatus Saccharibacteria bacterium | reverse complement strand
AAAATACGCCCCAAAATCGTTCGCTGCCTGGAACCAGTAAATGAGCGACCCGACCATGCCGAAGAAGTAGATTGCATCGTTCGAGTTATTTGATTTCACTTTATACCCCTTTCCCTTGCACCACTCTTTCCAGTCGTCCACACCAGTAAGTTTTGCGTCGATAATTAGCTCTGGTCCACTTTCCTTTTTCGCTGCCATATCCCCACTCCGTTATTGTTGGTTTAAGTATAGCTCACTCATGCAAGCCATATCTATGACGCGCCTCACAATACTACACCACATTTTTTAAAATCATGAGATCTGACCCTCGGGGTGCTGACCGAGTTCACCCTGTTTGATAAAAGCTAATAACTATGACATAATTTGCCCGAACAGCGTGAAATCCATGACTGTTGGCACCTCCTTAGGAGAAAGCTGTGACGCTTCACAGAATCATTTCATTAGAACCTCTGCATATTAGCTTTGTCGACGAAGAGTCGGGCGCCAAGACCGATGCAGCCATCATGATCGTCAATGGAGCAAGCAACTTCCTTCCCATGCTACTCCATCGTAGTAACGGTCAAGTAGGTGTGTGGCAGTCGAGCCATTCATGTCGGCTGATTACCGCCTGGCGCGCCAACAGGCTGCTTAGGAGAGTGCAGCGCGTGCGCACCTACGGCTTCGATGGCGGTACAATCGCTGGGATAGTTAACTCACTGAACAGCGACCAAACAACTGAACGCATTAAGGATGTTGCTGCTGACTTTGATCTGACACCCGAAGCCTACATGCAGCTAGTCCGCGAAATGCGCAACCTCTGGCCCAGTAGTGACCATGTCCTGTCCATGTGGCTCAACATGACTGCAGATGAGCAGGATCGCGAGCAGCGGTTCTGGGCAAAGGCCGTTGCAGATGACAATCTGGAGCCTAGCCCTCGACTAACTGCGCTGATCGAGCAGAGTACACTTCGAGTTGCCACCAGCAAGCAGCTACTTGACCGCGAGGACGAGCAGGTGCAGACCGACCTCACAGCAGATACTAGCCTGAGGCAGCTCATGCTTGATCTCGGGGTTCGAAACCTGATCTTCACACTCGGCATTGGTGATTTCGGTGAGCCAACCCACTTCAATCTGGAAAAGCTCGATAGTCAGATACTATCCAATCTGATCGGTACTTTCGGTCACTATAAGCAAATAGAGCTTCTCAGTAGCACCCTGCAGCCGAATGATCCCGGGGCGCATTTGGTAGAACAGCTCGGAACGAACATGACGATGTATTCGTCAAATTTTGGAGCAGAGACACGCCCGATCGTCATCATGCCGAATGGCCCTCAGTACATGATCGCAGTCCGCTGGGTCCGCGTAACGGAGCGCTTTCAGATCGCACTGCGCCCACTTGGCAGCGAAGATAACGACACTTCGCAAGATGTGTGGATGACAATCGCCGATATCCGCGCAGGCGTGGGTGAGGTCTGTCATCTGGACGGGCCACTGCCAGCCGGTCAGATAGTGCAATACCCGACCAATAGCTAGGCAAACCGCCCAAGCCAATCTTTTAAGGAGGTTAAAAAGTCCCAGCCGCGCATTATGTCGCGGCTGGGACCTCACCCAATTTTGAATCAAGCGCTTCGTAAACACATTTATAATGCAAAACAGCCAAGAAGCATCACTCAACTATTAGATCCAACACTGTTAACTTAATGTATTGCCTCACTACCAATCAGGGGATGGTTAAGGCCACTCTATTTGTAAATATTAGATAAGTATGTTATAATTTGCGCGAACTACGTGAAGTCCACGGCTGTTCGTGACCCCTGACGGGAGATTAACATGGCACTCTATAAGGTCCTTTGGAGAGAACTGAATACCGTCTTCTTCCTATCAGATGAAATCACCGGTCCTAAAGTCGACACTGCCGCCAGGCCGCTCATCCTTGCCACTGAGAGCTCTATCTATCCTGGTCTGAGCAAAAACTCTACGGACATTCTTGGTTTCTGGCGATCCTCCTATGGCTCCGACTTACTGACCGCGTGGCGAACTGTGCGCCTTGCTGCATACCTAAAGCAGCTACGTGACTTTGTTGGCGGCAGGGACACACTCGCTATGATTGTCTACTCACTCTGTCACAGCCAAAATGACGCTCACAACCGATTGCTTGCTGGCGATTTTGGGCTCGAAGTCGAGGCCATGTTGGAGTTGGTCAAGTCTGCCCGTAAATGGTGGCCAACGGCAGATGAGCTCTGCGCCATGTGGGAGAGGATGAGCCCTACACTGCAGGTACTAAACTACAACTCAATTGTAACGGCGATCCAGGACGGCAACATCTCAACCAATCCAAGACTTAGCGAGCACCTCGAGCAAACCGCAATGCTTTTACGCAGCGCCGCTGAGCAGCGCGAGTATGAAGATAGATTCGTCAAGACTGTGAGACTATCACCAGAGGTGAGCCTCAAGCAACTGATGTACGACCTCGGCGTTCTGAACCTGGTGTACGCTGTCGGAGTTGGCGACGTGCATGATCCTGAGTTCTTTGATCTAGAGGATCTAGATCGGCAGATTATGTCGTTTCTGATCGGTTCGGAGCGCGTAGCGGAACAGATAGCCCTGTACACCTCAGGCAGCGGCACTACGTTCCGTCCTGCAGTCATCTTCCCGAGTGGAGTCATGCTCATGATGGCCGTGCGTTGGGTTCGGGAAACGGAGCGATTCCAGATCTTGATACGACCTGCGGATGCGGGCGAAGAAGATGATAGCAGGGATGTCTGGATGCCCATCATCGATATCCGGACCAAGGTGGGCGAGAATTGTGGGCTCAACGGCCTGCTGCCCGCCGGCCAACTGGCACCCTACCTGACGAACCCCTAGTAATCTTCCTTCGTAGCACCGGCGCCTAATCAAGAGTGTTATTTCCCTAAGGAGGTCACCGGACCCCGTTGCATACACACATGCAACGGGGTCCACACCCTTTATCACTATTGAAAACTTCGTAGTAAACAAGAAACTACCTCCCTCATGCAACAGAGTCAGTGTGTTGCATGAGGGAGGTAGTTTCTTGCCGACAGCTTTATATGCCTTGGTAGTTATTGGCCCTTGCGTCATAGACCAGCTGATGCCCCACAACCCTTCTGCATTAGCACACTGACTCTGCTATTGCAGAGGGGTAGTGGGGCATGAGCGGCTTAACGGCTATTGAGCTAGTATAGCCTCAAGATTATCCCAAGTCTGATCAAAGCCCTCTTCCATGCCCATATCGATCACTGTCTTGAGCGCCTCGGGCGATTCGAACTCAGATGTAGAGGTGAGGGTAGTGGCATCGCCGCGCTCTTCAAGCTTGACCACTGTACGCGACGTTGGCATGCCCGGGGTCTCGACAGCATTTTCGTCGCAGAACGCATCGGTGTACGCAAAACTATCTTCAGGGTCAATTTGCTCATACGTTCCCTTGCCCCAGCTCACCTGACCAAACCATTCCTTTTGCTCTGGGTCAACACATTTCATGCCGTAGTGCCAGTAGCCGCCCTCGGTAAAATCCATATGCTTAATTTCGGTTTCCCAACCCTTTGGTCCCCACCATTTTGCCAAAATTTCTGGCTTGGTGTAGGCTTCCCATACTTTGCTTTTTGGCGCCTGAAAGGTGCGCTCGGCAATTAGCGTCTTTTTGTCGTCTGCAATCGTAAACTTGGTATTACTCATGATTATTCCTCTCTAAAGATTCGTTCTAACTTATCAAAACGTTCATTCCACATTTTGGCATAACGCTCAATATGCTCCTGTGCGATATCCAACGTAGACGGCACTATGATCACAACCTGTTCCTTCCCGCGCCGACGCTTGGTTATTAGATTCGCTTTTTCAAGCACTTTTATGTGCTTTGATACGGCTGCAAACGTTAATTCATAATGCTCAGCAATTTCACCGATGCTCATTTCTAGCTTGGCAACGCGCGCCAAAATACTGCGCCGCGTGCTGTCGGATAATGCCATAAACATGAGGTCTAATTGCTGATTTGATTCAACCATATGGTTGAATGATAGGGGAGTCTCATTGCATTGTCAACGGGCTTTAAAGATGTAGAGCCATACTATACAATAATTTACAGAATCATGGGATCTGACCCTCGGGTCCAGGTGAATCATAAATTAGAACCTATTTCGCCCGGACTTATCAGGTGCCGGGCAACCTTGTCTTAACTCACCAGCACAATCGCAATCGCGACAATCAATGCGCCAATAAGCATCGCAGCCCATACGGCACTTCCTATGGATCTGGCATGTGCCAGTATCGTATCGACTCCCTGAGAAGGCGTCTCGCCCCATCGCCTCAACCGGCGAAATGCGAGCGCTATTACGACAACCATACAGATCACGGCAACTATCGCCACCATACTCTCTGCCGACAGTGTGCTTTTTGTTACCACTTAGCTCACAGCTCCTTCAGCCGAATGATCAATCCTCAATAGTGCTAAAGACGTGTTTCTAGTTTACACCTAGAAAGAAGCTTTCAACACTAAAGCCCCAGAAGATAGCGACCCAGAAACAAATTAAACGAAAGTGATAAGTAAATATGTTGAATAAAACGACAAGATATGACCCTCAGTAAACACTACTAGACCATAATTTCCCAATTCATGAGATCTGACCCTCGGCGCCGCTCCGCCTTCGCGCATGCCTGCTAACAAAGCAGCGCGACGTATAATGCCCCCATTTAGAACAAGCTAAACCAATAGCTAGACCACCGATAAAAAATCAGCATCGCCACAAGCAAATAGGTCACAATAATCAGCTTGTATTTATACACCAGCATCGCATCGAGCTTTTTGCCAAAACGTATAATACCCTTTTCGGAACAATAAGATGCAACCAACCAAAACAGAGCAAAGGTAACCAACCATACGAGCATGCAGTACAGACAGAGTTTGCCGATTTCAAAAATGCCTTCGTGAATGAGCCAAATGCAGAATCCCGCGCCAGCACTGATACCGCCCAGTAGCGTTCTCCACCAAGCGTTCGAGAGTTTGCTCGCACCAGCCAAAATCGTCATAGCCGCCGTGTAGACAGCAGTGAAACCGAATATCCCCACAAAAGCATTCGCAAAACCAAACGCACTCGCTTGCGGACTTGCGATGATAGGCGAGCAAGACACAATCGGACTAATACTGCAGCTAGCAACGTGGCCAGGTTCCGCGAGCAACTCAACTTTTTCGATTGCCAAGATTACCGCCGCGCTAATTCCTATTGCCCCAAGCACCGCCATCCACTGGGCTAAAAACGTAAGTTTGGGTAACTTCGTATCCTGCTGAGCTATAAACGTGAGCCCTATGAGTGCGGCTATCGCTAGATATACATACCCTACTTCACTCCGTGCCAGAAATATCGACACAAACATATAGGCAATCGGCAAGAGAACAAAGTATTGCTGGAGTTTAGCCTGCATAACATTAGTATATGCCAATCGGCTTGCTCTTAACAGAGACGACATCAATTTGCAGAGCCCACAACTATGGTATACTTGCGCGCTTACTGATCGACTCGCATCCAGTTTTTATAGTTATCAAGCAACGCTGAGCACTCGGCGCGCAATACGCCACCCGTCACGGCAACCGGCCCTCTAGCCGGATCGGCAAACTTTAAAGATCGCTTCGCTACCTCCTCAACACTGTAGCCAGTCAGCTCAAACGGATTATCCGGCACGTCCACGGCATATGCCCCAAACACAACGCGGTCTACACCCGCCCACAACGCGGCGCCGAAACACATCGAGCACGGCTCCAATGTGCCATACAGCGTACAGCCCTGCATGTCCATCTCATCAGATTGTTTCGCATAGCTTCGTATGCAATCGATTTCGCTGTGGTTTGATGGATCACGCACAACCCATGGGGTGCTTAAACCTCTGGCAACCACTTGCCCGTCTTTCACTAGCACCGCCCCAATCGCTAAACCGCCCGCTGCCTCAGCTTCTTTGGCAGCAACAATAGCTTGGCGCATAAAATCTTCGTCGTTCATATAGTAATAGTACGGGAACAATATTCCTCACACAAAGCGTAGCTCGGTTTTGTTATGATGAACTCATGCACAACACCCGCCGCCTCATCCTAAATAATTCCAAGCAAACCGGCGACTGCGTTATATATATTATGAGTCGGGATCAACGCGCCCATGATAATTTTGCGTTGCTGGCGGCCCAGGAAGAAGCAATCGCACACAAACTACCCCTAGTGGTGGTCTTTAATTTACTTGCTCGCACGGGCGAGCGGGCATATGAGCATGTTGCGTTTATGCTGCGCGGCCTAGAAGAAACCGCCCAGGAGCTCAAAACCTTCAACATCCCATTTATCATGACGCAGTGCAATACCGCCCCAGAGCTGGCCGAACGTTTGGCGCAGTTTTCGCCGCAGGCACTGTATTTTGACTTTTCGCCGCTACATGGCCCGCGCAATTGGGCAAAACGGATCGCTCACCAGCTGAATGTTGCCGCGTTTGTGATCGATACGCACAACATCATCCCGGTCTGGGCAGCATCCGAGCGCCAGGAGGCAGCCGCCTACACCTTCCGCCCCAAAGTGCATAAGTTGCTCGCCATCTATTTGGTTGAGCCGGACAAGCTCCAAAAGCATCCGCACGAATTTAGCGCAGCACACAGCTCTTTGTCTTTCGCGGAAGCTCACAAAGTGATCGCCCCATACCCAAAGCGAGGCATTACAATCCAGTTCAAGCCAGGCGAGCAGGCAGCCCGCCAAAAACTGGCCGACTTTATCGCTACTACCCTGCCCAGCTACGCGCAAAAACGCAACGATATGGCCACAGACCAGCAAAGTAACCTCAGTCCGTACCTACACTTTGGGCACATCGCCAGTTTGCGCGTGGCGCTCGAAGTACTTAAGGCAACCGGCTCCCCACCGCTGCTGATCGAGCAATCCAAAATGGCTTCAGCTGGCGAAAAGCCCAGCAAAACCGATGGCATGAACGCGCTGTTCGAAGAAATGATTGTGCGCAAAGAACTGTCAGACAACTTCTGCCTGTACGCCAAAAGCTACACCAGTTTTGAATCACTCCAAGCCTGGGCAATCACAACGCTCAACGAACATGCCGGCGACGTGCGCGAGCACCTGTATTCAGTAGAAGAACTCACCAACGCGGCCACACATGACGAAGCCTGGAACGCCGCCCAGCGTGAACTAACTCAAGCTGGCAAGATCCACGGCTACATGCGTATGTACTGGGCCAAAAAGATTCTGGAATGGACAAAAAGCCCCGAGGACGCATTGCGTATCACCATTCAGCTCAACGATGCCTACTCCATCGACGGTGGCGACCCCAACGGCTACGTGGGCACCCTGTGGGCAATCGGCGGTCTGCACGACAGGCCATGGTTTGAGCGCCCAGTGTTTGGCAAAATTCGCTACATGAACGAGGCTGGCTTACGGCGCAAATTCAAGATCGACGACTACATAAGCAGGGTAGCAAAGCTATGATCGCAGTCGGGACGCCAGTTGGCTGGCGCTGGTTCAACGGGCTCGCTACCGGCATCGTCGTTGAAGTGCATCCAACCAGACATGAAATAATAAGCAAGGGCAAGCGCTTTGTCCGCAATGGTAGCAAAGACGACCCAGCAATTGTTATTATCGCCGATAACAAAAGTGCACTAGTCCTAAAACTAGTGCACGAAGTTCAAATTCTAGACGACAAGGTCAAATCAGACCTAGCCGACACAGTTAGTTCCTAAAAACTAATACTGACGATTGTTTGATCGGCCACCAAAGTCACGTCCACCACCGCCACCTGAGCGTCGGTCTTCCTGAGGACGAGCTTCGTTAACTACAATTGTCCTACCGGCAAATTCTTTACCGTCAAAAGACTTGATTGCGTTTTGTGCGTCAGCTGCTTCTTCCATCTCAACAAAACCAAAGCCCTTTGAACGGCCAGAGTCTCGGTCCATGATGACTGTTGCGCTAACTACTTTTCCGATTGTAGCGAAGTAATCGTTTAATTCTTGATCGTTCACGCTAAATGCGAGTCCGCCAACATACAGTTTAACTGCCATATTGTTTGTTCCTTGTATATATAATATATCGCCGCGCTCATTATTGCTGCTCGCGGTGATACTTAGCTTACGGAACACTAATCATAACAACGGAGAGGTAATAGTAACTACTAGCACGCAGTAGTATATCACATGTGTCACGTAATTGCGCCCCCTAAAGTCTTGAGCCAACGAAAACACGATCATGCATAGCATTCTAAGCCGCTCGACGGAAAGACAGCCAGTCATGTGTTCACACACCACCATCCGGGCGTAAACCATCCTATTTATAGGGGTAGGGGCTATGGTTTGGCCTAAAAAGCTTGAAAAAATGCGATTATTATGCTAAAATTCACAACATTGTTTCTAATGAATCCGAAAGTACCCTATGATTCGATGTTCATTACTAGACAATCGACATCAAGGCTACTAACAACAAAGGATTCATTTTTTTATGCCTCAAAGACATTCTTATCGCCCTAGCCGTAGCAACGGCCGGGGCAGTGCGACATATTCACAGCGCCCACAAACTCGTGGCCGTCAGCCCAAAAAGGATTACATACATCCGTCTAAGTTCGTGCAGGCTGCCAGGTACCGTGAAGAGGAAGTCTACGTGCCACAGCACAGCTTCGACTCCTTCAATATCCACCAGCTTATTAAAGACAATTTAAAAAACATGGGCTTCGCAAGTCCTTCGCCAATCCAGGACCAAGCTATTCCACACAGCCTGGAAGGTAAAGACATTGTTGGAATTGCCAACACTGGTACCGGTAAAACGGGTGCTTTTGCAGTGCCTGTACTTGATCGGCTTATCCGCGACCGCACCGCCAAGGTGATTATCATGGCGCCAACCCGCGAACTCGCACAACAGATCGAGCAGCAATGCCGCGCTATTGGCAAAGGCAGCAAACTCGACGGTGCGCTGCTTATTGGCGGTACTTCTATGCGTCCTCAGCTGCGTGATTTGAGCTTTAATCCCCGCATTGTTATTGGTACGCCAGGCCGTATAAAAGACCATATGGAACGTGGCTCGCTCAAGCTGGCTGACTGCAATATGGTTGTTTTAGACGAAGTCGACCGTATGCTCGACATGGGATTCGTAAATGACATCACCCGCATCCTGAAAGAAGTGAACCCAAATCGCCAGAGCTTTTACTTCTCGGCTACCTTAGACGCACGCGTAAAGGGTATTATTGAAACATTTTCACACAACCCAGTTCATGTCTCTGTCAAATCAGGTGACACCAGCGACAATGTTGACCAAAACGTGGTAACCTACCGTGCTGCCGATAAAATCGAGCGCTTGCACGAGATTCTTACCAACGCGTCAACCACAAAAGCAATTGTGTTTGATGACACGCACCGCACTGTCGAGAAGCTCTCTAAAGAGCTCGCTGCACGCGGATTCTCGGCAGGATCAATCCATGGCGGCAAGTCGCAGTCACAACGACAGCGCATGCTGGATCGATTCAAGAAGAGTGAAGTGACCGTGCTAGTTGCCACTGATGTAGCGGCCAGAGGCCTTGATGTTTCTGATGTTACGCACGTCATTAACTACTCATTGCCACAGTCTTACGACGACTACGTGCACCGCATTGGCCGTACCGGCCGCGCCGGCAAAGTTGGCTATGCGCTCACATTCGTCGAAAAAGACAGTTTGCGCGACAGTCGCGAAGCGCACTATACGCGCTAAGCCGTAGCAATAACTGCAGCTAGGCACAAATACTGATTAAAGAATCTCAAGCGTTTCAACAAACGTTTTATATTTGACCTTTAGCGACGCATTGGTCGTCAGACCTATGACCGTATAGATTGTGTTATTCAATATGAACGTATAGCGCTCGTCTGGTTTATTGCTTATGCCGCCAATCACTTCACTGCGCAGTGCTTCGCGGCCACCAATACTCACAAGCTCACTTGAAATAACTTTGGTCGTATAGCCGCTGTTGTCTTGCTCGATTTCCTGGTTGAGTACTTTTTCATTGTCTGCATGTAGATCAGACAGCGACTTTGTGGCGTCATCTTTAAGAATTACTATGCTTAGGCCATCGTAGTAGGGTCCTGAAGCTGGCACGTTTTCGTCGTCCGGCTCGTAACTTTCTATGCGACAATCAACATTCGTCTCTCTGACTTCACGTGGATAAATATTCCAATCGCTTGGAAACGTTGCTTTATATCCATTACAGAACTCCGTCAGTGTAGCTGCTTCATTATCATCCTGATCTTGTGCTTGATTAACAGTGTGGGTAGAGTTATTTGACGTTTTTGCCAAGTTGTCTTTAGCGCTCGTAACTCTGTAAACAACAAAGCCACCTACAGCCATCACCGCGACGAGAGCGATTACGAGCGTAAGGTCAAGTGCACCGTTGTGGTTGAGTTTTTTCAAAAGCTTCCCCGTTCTTCAAGCAAACTATTGCATACTTACAAGCTAATTTGTGACCGGTTTAGCGGCGCTCAGGTCTGCTAAGCTACCGTTTGGGTTCTTAATTATTGAGTCTTCAGTTGTTCCGCTGTAGCACTTTTCCAAAAATTCAACACTGATATTTTTATCTGAAATCGCATCGCAACCAGGTGTAGCCTGCACGCCAAACTGCTCCCAGATATTATCGTCGTTTAGGTACCAGATTGAGTGAGCGCCACCGCCACAAACTGAACTAACTTTGTTAGTGTCCGCAGAAACACTGCTTAAACCACCTGAAATATTGATACTGCTGATCTTCGAGACACTGTAGTAAGTCACGCAGCCGTTTTCATTTGGTGTATTCTTTTGCAAAAGATCTTTCACGTACGCAACGAAGGAGTCTGGCGTATACTCAGGCAGGTTTTCTTCATCGCCAGCTTTAATAAGCGAGATCGTGTCTACTTCTTTAATCTCACCCGCACTTAGCTCAACTTTTTTCTTCTCATCGGTAGTATTATCATCTTTAGCGTCAGCCTGATTTTGGGTCGATTGTTCTGTTGTGGTCGCCTTGGTTGTGTCCTTTTGGTCGTACACCCGCCAAATTACAAAACCGCCCACTGCCAGAACTGCCAAAAGAGCAATAACTAGCATAAGATCGAGCGCTCCAGTTTGATTAAGTTTTTTCATTTGATCCATTTCCGCTTATTGTTGCCATTATAACTAAAAACTAAAACAAAATACTAAAACGTAAAAATAAAACAGAGCGGCTAAATGCACGCTCTGTTTTAGTTTAGATCTGGGCGAGTATCCAGATT
>CAZHXE010000032.1:0-11400 GCA_964536005.1 uncultured Candidatus Saccharibacteria bacterium | reverse complement strand
TATAACATGGACATCCCCGCGCTCAGTGAGCAAAATCTACTCTTTGTTCTGCAAATTAGCCTAGTTTTGGTATGTGGATTGATTATTGGAGCAGAAAAAGAACTTAAGAACAAACCTGCTGGCATCAGTACGCAGACGCTTGTGATAGGCGGTTCCATGATTTTTACGTTTATTTCCCGTAATGCCGTTGCTGACGACCCTGCCCGTATAGCAGCACAAGTTGTATCCGGAATCGGCTTTTTGGGGGCGGGCCTCATTTTAAGGTCGGAGACTTCGCAACGGGTTACCAATGTAACCACCGCAGCCAGCATTTGGTACTCAGCAGCCGTGGGCATGGCGATAGGCTTTGAGTATTACTTTATTGCCTTTGTAGCTTCGGTTTTCTTAGCCATAGTTTCGCGTTTGCCCAGCATCAGGCCTGAAGATCGTCAGACGAAAGAAAGCCAGTAACTCGTGGAACGAACGGTACGCATGATTGTCCTGAGCATTGCCATGTCGATTGGCTCGTATGTGCCTACTTTTATGGGCGCGAGTATGTTCGGATTGCTCTCTATCGCTGGCATGGTCGTGGGCGGGGTTGTCGGGATTTGGTTTATTCGTACTTACGATATTTAACCAATGTTTAACGCAGCTTGGCCGCATGCAGCTATACTATTGTGACTTTATGAAACTGCACTATCATTAAGCTAAGTAATAAAAAAATAAAAGGTAACTTATGGTGAAACATACACAAAATGGCTTTGGTCTAGTTGAGGGCCTGTTGGTGGTGGTAGTTCTCTTGCTGCTCGGGTTTGGAGGCTTTTACGTTCTTGATTCATACAACAATGACAAGGATTCAAAATCTAACAACACAAATTCCGCCAATACTGACTCGCAAAACAGTGATGAAGTAGAGCTTGCGACATACAAAAACGAAACTTTCGGTGTCGAGCTGCAGTATCCTTCGGACTGGGTTAAAGAAGAAACTACTGGTGAGCAGTTGGGCGCAGAGTACCCGACCGTAGAGGTGACATTTAAAACACCATCCAACAACATAATGTACCTCAAGACAGATTACGGTGGAAAGGGTGGTGTATGCGAGCCGGCTGCGACTGATGTTCCGCATTCAAAGACCAACTTATGCACAACAGAAGAGGTGCTTGACGCCGAGAAGCTAAGCGTGCGTATTCCTGCTGAGCCAAAGTACGCCGATTCGGGAGAGATTGAAAATTTGAACACATTCTCAAACCTCTATCGGATCAATCGAAAATACTCTGGTTTTCAAAAAGACTCTGTATATGAAGTGTGCTTGACTGACAGTGATGCGGAAGCTGCGCTTGCAAAAGGCCCGGTAATGGGTGCTATTCACCCTGAAATTCCAGTTTCTATTAATGACTTCGTACTGAGCCCAAAGCCTGATCCAAAGGTATTTTTCTATCTCTATTCGTGCATGACAAGTGATTCGGAAAACATCTTCCAATCCGAAGACGGCAAAGCTGCCATGGAGGTGCTTCGCTCACTTAAATTATCTGACCCTGTTCCGCAGCCCTAAGTTAATAAAACAAAGATAAGTCATAAATAGTATTTGGTTGAGCTGGGGTGTCAGCATGAGAATTATTACTCTCATGATGACACCCCGATTGCCTCCTTTGGTCTATCCAGAATCTATCAAATGCGGTCAGTTATGACCAACGAACCGACTTGGTCGCGCCAAACCGGTTCTGCTCGACGATGACGACGTTTCCAGGCTTTTGTGCGAGCCAGGTTTGTTCGTCGAGGTCGGTAACTTCTCGGGTTTCGGTTTGATCCTCGATGCCACGCAGTCTGACCGCGTGCGACTTCTGGCACGGTCCAAACTTGCGCTCGAGAATTGCCAGATACTGATCGAGCGATGGACATTGTGGTTTGGTGGTGCCGTCGTAGGTGCCGCTGATTTCCACGTTGTCGATGGCCACCCAATCCAGGAATGTGTAGCCGTACACCGGCCCATACACGTTTTCGTAATGCGTGATGGGGGTGGTGTTGCAGCAGATCCAGCCGTAGTCGGGAACTTCGTCGACGCACTGGTCCTGGTACAGGTAACCATCGCCGCCGTCGTAGACGGGGCCACAGTCGTATGGGGCGCTATCGTGGTAGCCCACGACACCCCAATATTCTTCGTCGTCGTAGCCGTCGAGCACCGACTCTCTGCCAACCACTCCCTCAAATTCGGTAGTGATCGTCACGTCGCTCGGTGGATTCGGGCTCGTATCCTCGAAGACCTGATGTTCGTAGAGGGTTGCCTCGTACATGTAGCTGAGTTGTTCGACGCGCATCTCAACCCTTGTGGTCGAGAAGAACATCCAACCCAGCAGGCACACCAACGCCATGCCGCCCAGCGCAGCCAGCCAGCCGACGTAGTGCATGGCGCTTTCGCCAATCGGCCGAAGTCGGTTGTGCAAAGCAGTGAACTGCATCTGAGCCTCGGTGAGAGGGGCAGCAGGACGCAGCGCGTCGCCGGGTTCGGCGTAGCGCACATCCGCAAAGCTGTAGCCCTCGCGCGTATGGCGACAGAAGTGACAGAATTGCCGTTCGCCCCCATTTGGCTGGTGGCAGATTGGGCAATCCCAGTCACCAAGCGAGCTTGACGTATGAGTGGGCTCTTCGCCGTCAGTCGTTGACAGCTCTGCCTCGACGCTAGGCGAGTCACTCGGCAGGTGTCGATTGGCTCGCCATGGTTTGGGGGCGCCGCAGTTGGCGCAGTCAGAGCTGCGACCTTTGTTGTCTGGCTTGCCACAGCTCGGGCATTGCCAGTCGAGCTCCACTACGGCTTTCTTTGCCGCAGTTGTTACCCTTTGACGTGCGGATATCAGAACTTCGCTAGTGCTGCGCCGTGGCATTTGCGGGGTGATGGTTGGAGTATTTACCGCACCAACTCGATGACTAGAGACCACGCGCGCATTCCTGCCGCTAGCTGAAGAAGATCTGCTTACAGAAGAACGTGAGCCATTTGAAGAACTACTTGGCGCACGGCCAACAACTCTTCTGCCGACTACTCGAGACAATGGAACCTACTTTCCTGAGGAATTTGGATAGATTAGAGCGGTGCCGAAGCTTTTGCAACGGCACCGCAGTGAGAAGGGCGTCAGACAGAATCTGATTAAAATAACTATACAACATTTATATGATATACACAAATATTTGGATGCTATTTGTCGTTAAAATTCGCTGGTGTTTTGTGTGCAAATTTAAGTAGTAAACTGTTTGAAAACACGAGCATTTTCAGATAAACTTAAGCGTGAGCAGTAAGACGAACGGGTGGGAGAGGTTTTGCTTGCGAAATAAAAAACGCTACATTATAGGTTTGTTAAGTTTAGCGCTGCTAGTGGTAGCGGTACTTATTATTTCGTCTCCGAGCGAAGTTCCGTTGCAAGGTTCACTACGCCAAGCCGACGGTTCAACCGCAGAAGACGGTTATTATGATTTGCGCGTAGTTGGCTATGACCAGACGAGTGGCCAACAAACCATTTCGCAAGACTTCACCGATGTATTGATAACTGATGGTAGCTATAACTTGCCCCTGACTCTGCCGCGCTTCTCGCAAACCGGCAATAGCTATTTGCAGATTTGCCGTAGTTCGTTCCCGTCGCTTACAGAGGATGGCATTCAATCCTCCACGCCTGACGGCGGCTGTGTGGAGCCCGTTAAGAATCAACAGACGTTTACCTATGCTGAGTGTCCTCAGTCAATCTCATTTGATCGTTCCCAGGGCATTGCCGGGTTGCTTGGTTCGCCCAGCGCGTCGCTCTTTGGCGAATGTGTGTATAGCGCTTCTGCGTCTGACACCGGCAATCAAATCCCGCTTGCACCCAGCGACGCAACGTCGCCGAGTGTCGTGGCAATTCAGGGTGAAAAGGGTGATAAAGGTGACAGTGGCATTGGTATAGATGGCGTAACTGGACCTGCTGGCCCACAAGGTGAGCGTGGTGAGCCCGGCCAGGACGGCGAAGACGGACAAGACGGTGCTGATGGCGTAAATGGCCAGAATGGTTTGAATGGCGCAAACGGTGTGAACGGAACAGATGGCGCCGACGGTGCTGCTGGCCCACAAGGACCAGCTGGCGACCCAGCAACCGATGACCAAACGCTAGCCTATGTCGGTGGCACGCAAGTGTTATCAATCGCCGGTGGCAATTCTGTTAACCTCAGTAATTTGCTTGATAATACCGACCAGCTGGCAGACCTTAGCTGTGGTGTTGGTGAGGTAGCGCAGTGGAACGGCAGTGCTTGGGTGTGTGCAGCTGTGGGCGTGGATACCGACGATCAGACGCTTAACCTTGCTGGCACTGACCTTTCAATTGACTCTGGCAACACCGTGAGCTTAGCGAGCTTTCTGGACAACACTGATGTGTTGGCGAGCTTGTCGTGCGCTTCGAATCAGATTGCTCGCTGGAGTGGAGCAGCCTGGGTGTGCTCTGCCGATATAGATACAGTCCTAGACGAAGCGACAGTGGATGCCTACACAGCTAACAACGGCTACTTGTCTTCAGAGGTTGATGCAGTCATTGGCAACGAAGTTTTGAACGCAACCAGCAATAAGGGTTTGGTGCGCACAGGCGCGGGCACGGCTGGAGATCCGTTCACGCTTGGCCTGATTAACTGCGCAAATAACGAGATCCTGAAGTATAACAACGGAACTTCTGCTTGGGGTTGTGCAGCCGACAATGACACCGACACGGATACGACATACACAGCTGGTACGGGTATTACCATTGTTGGAACGGTAATTTCATCTACCCTGGGTACGAGCATCGATGATGGCGAAGTAAGCGACACAATTACGATTGGTGCAGGTGGTTCGGTTGACGACGGCGCGTTGAGTGGTAACGTTAGCTTGCTTGGTGGTTCAATTGATTCATCGGAGATTACGAACGGCACGATTGCTTTTGCGGACATTGCGGCTAATGGCTGTAACAGTGGCGAAATTATTGAATTTAATGGCTCTGCCTGGATTTGCGGTACAGACGGTGACACCACTTACACTGCCGGTGCCGGTATTTCATTCCTTGGTAATGTGATTAGCTCGACGCTTGGTGCATCGGTAGATAGTACCGAAATTGATGCCGACACGATTGTGGCGGGCGACATTGCCACCGGCGCGATTCAGTCAACCGAAATTTTGGACGGCACCATCTTGTTTGCGGACATCGCGCAGAATGGTTGCAGTAATGATCAAGTTATTAAGTACAACGGCTCTGCTTGGATTTGTGGCACCGACCTTGACTCTGTGCTCGACGAGGCAACCGTCGACGC
This sequence comes from uncultured Candidatus Saccharibacteria bacterium, assembly GCA_964536005.1. Lineage (GTDB taxonomy): Bacteria > Patescibacteriota > Saccharimonadia > Saccharimonadales > JBPEXE01 > CAZHXE01. Next base: position 6,129 of record CAZHXE010000032.1, on the reverse strand, counting down.
CTACGTCGCAAACAATGGCTACCTGACATCAGAAGTTGATGGCAGCACAACCAACGAATTGCAAAATGTCTTTAACACGATTGATACCGACAACGGTACAGACCCCGTTGCTGACGGAACGTCAGACACGTTGACGCTCGCATCGGGCAGTGGAGTAACCATTACCGGCAACGGCGCAACCGACACCGTAACCATTGCAGCAATACTCGGTACATCAATCGACAGTAGCGAGATTACCGACGCGACCATCGCCTTTGCAGACCTTGGTTCGAACTCCTGTAACAGCGGCGAGATTATCAAATTCAATGGCTCGGCTTGGTTTTGTGGCACCGACAGCGATACAGACACTACACTTAACGAAGCGCAGGTAGAGGCATTCATCTTTGATGGCGACAACTCAGGTACCATCAGCAGCGGTACCCTAGCACTTGACTCGCTCAGCTACACGGGTACTTTGGACGATGCAAATGTTAATGACGCGCTGACTATCTCTGCGGCAGGTTCAGTGGCCGATGGGGCATTGAGCGCCAATGTTTCATTGTTGGGCGCAAGCATTGATTCCACAGAAATTACTAATGGCACAATTTTGTTTGCAGACCTCAACGCCAACGGTTGTAACTCGGGCGAGATTATGGAATACAACGGCTCGGCTTGGAGCTGTGGCACAGACGGTGACACCACTTATTCTGCCGGCACAGGTATATCATTCGCGGGTACTGTCATCAGCTCAACACTTGGCACTGCCATCGACAGTAGCGAAATCACTGACGCAACCATCGCCTTCGCAGACCTTGGCGCTAACGCTTGTAACAACGGCGAGATCATAAAATTCAACGGCTCAACCTGGTATTGTGGCGCCGACAATGACACGGACACCACACTTAACGAAGCGCAGGTTGAGGCCTTTATATTCGATGCAGATAATGTAGGCACTCTTTCGAGCGGCACGCTGGCGCTTGATTCGCTCAGCTACACCGGCACAATCGATGACGCAAATGTAAATGATGCTTTAACCATCTCGGCTGCTGCTTCCGTAGCTGACGGTGCGCTCAGTAGCAATGTTTCGCTACTTGGCGCAACAATTGAATCGACTGAAATCACTAATGGCACGATCCTATTTGCCGACGTAAATGCCAATGGTTGTAACTCAGGCGAGGTCATGGAATATAACGGCAGCGCTTGGTCTTGCGGCGTTGATGCCGATACTACGTACTCGGCTGGAACCGGTATCTCATTCGCCGGTACTGTCATTAGCTCAACATTGGGTACCGCGATTGACTCATCTGAAATTACTGATGCAACGATCGCATTTGCCGACTTAGGCGCGAACTCATGCAACAACGGCGAGATCATTAAATTCAACGGGTCAACCTGGTACTGCGGTGCAGACATTGATACCGACACCACTTTGAACGAGGGGCAAGTTGAGGCATTTATTTTTGACGCGGATAACACCGGCACACTCTCAAGTGGCACGCTAGCGCTCGATTCATTAAGCTATACCGGTACGATTGATGACGTCAACGTAAACGATGCACTTACTATTTCTGCAACGGGATCAGTGGCAGATGGAGCGCTTTCGGCAAATGTTTCTTTGCTTGGTGCAAGTATCGAGTCGACCGAGATTACTAACGGTACAATCCTATTTGCCGACCTTAACGCCAACAGTTGTAACAGTGGTGAAGTAATGGAATACAATGGTAGCGCATGGTCGTGCGGCGTTGATGCCGACACCACTTATTCGGCGGGCACCGGGATCTCATTTGCTGGCACCGTTATTAGTTCGACGCTTGGAACAGCAATTGATTCAAGTGAAATTACTGATGGAACAATTGCTTTCGCCGACCTTGGCGCCAACTCCTGCAATAACGGCGAAATCGTTAAGTTTAACGGTTCGGCTTGGTACTGCGGTACTGACATTGATACCGACACGACGCTAACTGAAGGTCAGGTTGAAGCGTTCATTTTTGATGCCGACAACGCAGGTACGATTTCAAGCGGCACGCTCGCATTGGATTCGCTTAGCTACACAGGCACGCTAGACGACGCAAACGTGAATGATGCACTGACTATTTCCGCAGCCGGTTCGGTTGATGATGGAGCTTTGAGCGCCAACGTCTCCTTGCTGGGCGCATCGATCGAGTCGACCGAAATTGCTAACGGCACAATTCTGTTCGCGGATTTAAACGCTAACGGTTGTAATAGTGGCGAAGTAATGGAATATAACGGCAGCGCTTGGAGCTGTGGCGTAGACGCAGATACAACCTACACGGCTGGAACTGGCATTAGCTTTGCGGGAACGGTAATCAGCTCAACGCTCGGCACGGCAATTGATAGTTCTGAAATTACCGATGCCACTATCGCATTCGCTGACTTAGGCGCAAATTCATGCAACAGCGGCGAAATCGTTAAGTTTAACGGTTCGGCTTGGTACTGTGGTACTGACGTGGATACTGATACGACGCTGACCGAAGGACAGGTTGAGGCATTCATTTTTGACGCGGACAACTCCGGTACCATCAGCAGCGGCACCCTTGCGCTCGATTCATTGAGTTATACTGGCACACTGGACGACGCCAATGTTAACGATGCGCTCACTGTTTCAGCTGCTGGATCGGTGGCCGATGGCGCGCTCAGCGCTAATGTCTCGTTGCTCGGCGCAAGCATTGAATCGACCGAAATTACCAACGGCACTATCCTGTTTGCCGATCTTAATGACAACGGTTGTAATTCTGGCGAGGTCATGGAATACAACGGCTCCGCGTGGAGCTGTGGCGTGGATGCAGATACCACCTACTCAGCAGGTACGGGCATCTCATTTGCCGGCACCGTTATTAGTTCCACATTAGGCACAGCAGTCGACTCGTCAGAGATTACCGATGCGACCATCGCGTTTGCAGATTTGGGCGCTAACTCGTGTAACTCCGGCGAAATCATCAAGTTTAATGGCTCTGCGTGGTATTGCGGTACCGACATTGACACCGACACAACTTTGAATGAGGGGCAGGTTGAAGCGTTCATTTTTGATGCCGACAACTTGGGCACAATTAGCAGTGGCACACTGGCGCTCGACTCACTCAGTTACACGGGTACGATTGACGATGCGAACGTTAATGATGCGTTAACGATTTCTGCTACCGGCTCGGTCGCAGACGGCGCACTCAGCGCGAATGTGTCGTTACTCGGAGCCTCAATCGACTCTACCGAAATTACCAACGGCACCATACTGTTTGCCGACATTAATGCCAACAGCTGTAACAGTGGCGAGATTATGGAATACAATGGCTCGGCCTGGAGCTGTGGCGTCGATGGCGACACCACCTATTCTGCTGGCACGGGCATTTCGTTTGCAGGCACGGTTATTAGCTCCACGCTCGGCACTGCAATCGACTCTTCAGAAATCACCGATGCTACGATCGCATTTGCTGACATGGCTTCAAACTCTTGCGGTACGGGTACGGTTATTGAATACAATGGCTCAGCCTGGATTTGTGGCACCGACGATGTAGACGACGCCGATGCATCACCCACAAACGAATTGCAGAATCTCTTCTCAACGATTGACGCGCCAGCAGGCACTGACCCAGTGGCAGATTCTCAAACCGACACCCTAAGCCTTGCCGCCGGTTCCAACATCAGCATTACGGGCGATAGCAGCACCGACACCATAACGATAGCCGCCAGCTTTAGTGAAACCGATGGCACAATCGGCAATGAAGTTCTGAATGCGACGTCCAACAAGGGCTTGGTTCGAGCAGGCGCAGGCACAGTAGGTGATCCATTTACGCTTGGCTTGATCAACTGCGCCGACAACGAAATTCTGAAGTATGACAACGACACCTCAACCTGGGGTTGTGCTGCTGATGTCGACACAGACACGGATACTACCTACTCAGCAGGTACGGGTATTGGTATCGTGGGCACTATCATCTCATCTACACTCGGCACAAGCATTGACGACACGGAAGTGAACGACAATATCACAATCGGCGCGACTGGCTCGGTGAATGATGCTGCGCTTAGCGCAAACGTCAGCTTACTTGGCAGCTCGATCGACTCGTCGGAAATTACCAACGGCACAATTGCTTTTGCCGACATTGCCTCAAACAGCTGTAACCCAGGCGAAATAATGGAGTACAACGGCTCGGCTTGGATCTGTGGTGTGGATGGCGACACAACCTATTCAGCCGGTGCGGGCATCTCATTCGCCGGCACGGTCATTAGCTCTACGCTAGGCACCTCCATTAGCAGCGCCGAGATTGACGCAGACACGATCGTTGCTGGCGACATTGCCACGAGCGCGGTTGAAACTACCGAAATCCTTGATGGCACGATTCTGTTCGCCGATCTTGGCCAGAACGGCTGCGGCAATAATGAGATTATCAAGTGGAACGGCTCGGCTTGGTTCTGTGGAACAGATGTTGACACTACGCTTAACGAGGCGCAGGTTGACTCGTATGTTTCGAATAACGGCTACCTGACTTCCGAAGTTGATGGCAGCACGACCAATGAGCTGCAAAACCTGTTCTCGACAATCGACGTTGATAACGGTACCGATCCTGTAGCTGACGCGCAGACCGATACGCTGACGCTCTCATCGGGCACAGGCGTGACGATTACCGGTGATGGCACGACCGACACTATAACGGTTGCAGCCGTGCTTGGAACCTCAATCGACAGCACCGAAATCACGAACGGCACGATTGCATTTGCTGACATCGCCTCCAATTCTTGCGGAACTGATGACATATTTAAATTCAACGGCTCAGCTTGGTACTGTGGCGCCGATGCCGACACGGACACGACCTTGAATGAAGCACAGGTTGATGCATTCATCTTTGATGCCGACAACAGTGGCACGATATCCAGTGGTACTTTCGCGCTCGATTCACTTAGCTACACTGGCACACTGGATGACGCCAACGTAAATGATGCGCTGACTATCTCTTCGTCGGGATCTGTGGCTGACGGCGCGCTGTCTGCTAACGTCTCGCTTCTAGGCGCTGCGATTGACTCAACTGAAATCACCAACGGCACCATACTCTTTGCGGATATAGCAAGTAATAGCTGTAATCCGGGTGAAGTGATTGAATACAATGGCTCGGCTTGGATTTGTGGCACCGATACCGACACTACTTATTCAGCTGGAACTGGTATCTCATTTGCGGGTACGGTGATTAGCTCAACGCTCGGCGTTGCGATTGATTCGGCCGAGATCACTAACGACACTATTGTTACGGGTGATATTTTTGACGGCACCATTCTGAACGCCGACCTTGCCAACTCGGCAGTTACAGTAACAGCGGGTAGCGGCCTCACAACCGGTGGATCGGTTTCGCTTGGCGCTAGCGTCACGCTAGATATTGGTGCGGGCAACGGCATAACAGTAAATGCCAACGACATCGCTGTGCGCGCAGCTGCTTCGGCAGATGCGCTCTCTGCCACAACTTCTTCAGGCTCGGGTCTTGAAGTGCTCGCAACGGGCGTGGGACTTTTGCAAGGCTGCGCTAACAACGAGCTACTCAAATGGAACGAAACTACCGACGTATGGGCTTGCGGTACAATTGCTGCCGGTTCGATCACGGCTGACACGCTCAATTTCACCGAGTTCTCGGATACACTGTCGCTCGATGCCACTACAACACTCAGCCTAGGAGCAAACAACTTCACTGCAAACTTAGATAGCACGGGCGACTTAGCTATTCAGTTTGCTGGCAATACGGTGTTCCAGATTCTTGACACCGGTGCCGTCACGTTGGGAAGTATTTTGTCCGATCAAGCAATTGGTATCGACAACGGCACGGGCACCATAAATATTGCGACCGATGGAGATGCAAACACTACAAACATAGGTACCGGCACGGCTGCCGACACGGTCACGATAGGCGACGCAAATGCAAACGTAGCGCTTACCGACGCTCAGTGGAGCATTACCGGTGCAGGTGCTGCTACGGTTGCGACTTTCGCAGGAGCAGGCCTAACCGATTGTGATGGTAGCGACGACGCCCTCAAATGGGACTCAACGACTAGTCAATTCGTTTGCGGCACCAACCGTGGTACGTTCCACAACTCCCTAAATGGCAACTACACAAACATCACTGCTGGCTTTACAGATGTTGATAACGACGC
>CAZHXE010000031.1:0-11448 GCA_964536005.1 uncultured Candidatus Saccharibacteria bacterium | reverse complement strand
ACGGTCTGGAAGATAAGGTCATCACGGTCAATACGTTTTACTTCGTCGACCAGCTTGTTAAGAATGGGGGTAACGGCCGCAACGATCTGCTGCTGTTTTTTGCTGGCTTGTATACCGTGCTTAGTCTTGATGGTCTGGGCTTGTTGGCGAGTGACGTCTAAACTTTTGGCGATTGCATCGGTAATCTGATCGCCGCCTGCCGCAACAGTACCGGTCACGCGCAGTACATTGTCGAAGATACTCAGGTCGGTTGAAATTGAACCAAAATCAATAATAAGAGTCGGAATGCCCGTATCCTCGGCATGCATCACGAGCCGAGTCGACGCGTTAATTGATGTTTCGATGAGTGAAAGCTCAAGTCCAAGGAGGTCGCACAGTATTTGATACGAGTCGATAATCTTGCGCGGTGCGGCCACGAGCAGCACTTCCATCATGTCGTCATTTGTATCACCTATCTGGTAGTCGAAGTAAAGTTCGTCAATTGGCACCGGGATATACTGTTCTGCTTCCATGCGGATAGAGGCTTCGACGTCGCTATTCGACATAATGGGCAGCGATAGCACGCGGTTATAGCTCTTAGAAACCGGTACGGCACTCACAACGCGACGTGTGTCGATTGTACCAATGATGTCGTTGGCGATGAGCTGGTATGCGCTTCGTGCAATTTCTTCTGGGTCAATGATGACGCCATGCTTCATGGCCTTGTTGTCGTACTTTGCAAAACCATAACCTAGCACGGTTGGAACTTTTTGTTGCATGTCGATCTGCATGACTTTGATAGAGTCAAAACCTAAGTCAAACCCAAAGATAGGCTTGTCGCGATATAAGATAGGCGATTTAGGCATAAAGCATAAGCATGATTACTTACGGCTATTATAGCAAACCTGATGTGAAATCGAACTATATGCGGTATGCAATCATTGAGAAAATCTAAACAAAAACCCCGGGAAGATACCCGGGGTTTATTTGCATTACGCTTTTTACTAGTTTAGTAGGCTAGTTTCGACTTCGTCGGCAACATCGTTGTCGCCGTCATCGGCACCACGGCCATCTTCTTCGAGGTCAGCTGATAGTGTCCAGGACACACAGTCGCCTACGGTTGCGCCGTTGTCACAGTTGGTTGGCGATGGTGTGTAGGTGTATGCAGTACCAGTTGGATCAAGCAATGCATCTGGGTCGAGACCAACTAGGTTGGTAGATACCCAAGTTCCATCAGCCAGGTTAGCCGTTGTTGGATACACGCCGTCGTTCTTTGCACCATAGGTTTCAAGTTGTGATGCCACAACACGGAGATCGTTTACACGGTCTGCGTCACGCGCCTGCGCTTGAATACCGCTAAATGCGTTAAGTACAAATCCTGCCAAAATTACGATCACCACGATAACGATCAAGAGTTCGACGATTGTAAAACCCTGTTGTTTAATTCTTAGTGAGGACATATATATCCCACCCTCCTTAGTTAAAATTAGCTTTAAGGAGAACCAGGCTAGCACCGTTAAGGGAGAAGTAGCGAGGCATCTCTTGTAGGACATTATTATACATAAGCACTATTGGTGTCAACGGACCTACAGAAAAACCCAAGGTAAAACGGCTTTAATATTTTGGCTCAAGCTTGATATTGGCCCCATGACAGAAATGGCAATAACGCCAACCATTGCACCAATGATTACAATCATGACTGGCTCGATAATTGAAACCAGGCCATCTAAAACCGCGTCCACTTCTTCCTCGTAAAAATCGGCGACCTTTACTAGGATGGTATCGACTTGGCCGGTCTCTTCGCCGACGGCGAGCATTTGACTGACGATAGCGGGGAAAACCGGGCTTTGCGAGAGTGGCTCGGAAAGTTGTTTGCCGTTTTTGACTTCTTTTGCGGCATTCATGAGTTCGTCCTCGATCACTACGTTGCCTATCGCACGTGCAGTAATGGTAATTGACTCCAGCACCGCGACGCCGGAAGACATAAGCGAAGCAAAGGTACGCGAGAATCTGGCAATTGCGATCTTTTGCAGTACTTTGCCAAGAATTGGCATTTTAAGGAGAATGGCGTGCCATGTGCGCTTGCCTTTACGAGTTTTGATCCACCTTCTGAATAGCCATACGCCAATAACACCGCCTGCAAGCATAAACAGCGCATTGTGGACAAAAAACGCGCTTAAACCAAGCAGCGCTCTGGTGTAAACGGGCAGCTCGGCGTCTGGTCCTCCTAAATCTGTTAGGATTTCACCAATCCGCGGCACGCCGAAGATCATTAGGCCAAAAAACGCACTAAACGTGATCGAAAGTAGAACGACCGGGTAGGTGGAGGCACTTTTAATTTTCTTAATCATCGCCGCCTCTTTTTCTTGTTGTACGGCAAGCTTCTTTAAAATGTCATCCAAGATACCGCTGGCTTCACCGGCAGCAACCATGTTGACGTACACGTCAGAAAAAATCTTGGGATGTTTGCGAAGAGCTTCGGCAAACGCCATACCACCCTCAACATCTTTGGATATTTTTTCGAGTGATTCTTCAAAAAACTCGCTTTCGGTTTGCGCCTGTAGTGTCGCCAAAGATCGTACTAGTGGCACGCCCGCGTTAATCATGGTTGCCAGCTGACGGGTAAATATAACCAAATCGCGCTTCTTTACTCGTTTAGGCTTTAAAAAGCCGAATTGTAAATTGTTAGGGTCAAAGCCACCCTCTTTTTTTATGGAAACCGGGTGAAGTTTTTGCTTCATCAGCAGTTCCTGCGCAGCTTCCTTACTACCGGCTTCAAGCTTACCTTTTAGGGTCTTTCCTTGGTCATTTCGAGCCGTATATACAAATTTAGTCACGTGTTACTCGCAAAATTTCCGCTATTGTTGTTCGACCAAGCAAAGTTTTCACTAGGCCATCAGTTTGCATTGTTATCATGCCGTCCGCGATCGACTGGCTCTGGATTTGCTCGCTGGTCGCATTAGAGACAATTAGTTTTTGAATATCATTGGAATTGATTAGAACTTCATATATACCTATCCGCCCCTTGTAGCCCGATTGTCCACTTTCTAGTTTTTTCTTGGGGCGCCATAGTTTTATGTCTTTGGGCGTTTTATAGGTAATTGACGAGTTCGCTTGTGTAACGAGCTCGAAGATCCGTTTCCAGCCATCGTCATCTTTTATGCCAAATTCTTTTTCGATTTCATGAATCTCATCTGCGTCCGGTGTGTATTTTTCTGATTCTTCTGGGTTGGTCATACGCACTAGTCGCTGGCCGATTACTGCTTGGACAGTTGAGGCTATCAGGAAAGGCTCGATGTTCATATCAAGCAAGCGGGGGAGGCATGTAGCAGCGTTGTTGGTGTGAAGGGTAGAGAATACAAGGTGGCCGGTTAGAGCGGCCTGCACAGCAAGACCAGCTGTTTCGCCATCACGAACTTCTCCAACCATGATGATGTTTGGGTCTTGTCGAAGTAATGCTCTGAGGCCATTCGCAAACGTCATACCAGCCTTGTCGTTTACCTGCGTTTGGTTGACTCCCTCAAGACGGTACTCTACGGGATCTTCAACTGTTGATATATTTACATCAGGTTCGTTCAAAATATTAAGCACTGAGTGAAGAGTGGTAGACTTTCCCGACCCGGTCGGACCAGTAATGAGTAGCATGCCGTGCGGTTGAACAATTGCGTTTTTTATCCCACTGAGTGCCGTGCCCCAAAAGCCGAGCTGTTCAAGCGTTGCTGGTTCGCTCGATTCGTCGAGTACGCGCATGACAACTTTTTCACCTTCCATGACAGGGAGTGTTGATACGCGGAAGCCAAAAATGCGGCCGTTCAGATTAATTTTGAATCGACCATCTTGTGGTGCTCGCCGCTCATCAATCTTAAGGTTAGACAAAATTTTGATACGTGATACGAGTGCGGCGTGAATTTTCTTCGGCAGCTTGTTTGCTTCTTTTAATACGCCATCCTGACGGTAACGAATTTGGACAAACTCTTCATGTGGTTCAATATGAATATCCGAAGAACCAGTTTTGATTGCGTATTCCAGTAAAAGGTTTACGGTTTGAGCGATGGGTGAGTCCTCGGCCAGGTCTTCTTCGTTAACTTCTTCGTCGCCGGTTTCTTCGTCTACATCAGTGATAACATCTGTAATTTCGCTACTAATACTTTCTCTGTATTGATCCAACCCAGACAAAATGTTGCTTGTCGGGGCGATGTAGATTTTGACGGAGCCACCAAGTTGCTTCTTGATAAAGTCAATCGCCTGGACGTCGTCTGGGTCGTCCATAGCAAGCGAATACACGTTCTTATCTTTGTCGTAGTCGAATAATATAACTTTGTATTGTCTGGCAATACGCTCGGGAATTTGCTGAAGAACTTCTCTGGTGAGATGTTTTGGGTCAACTTCAATAAAGGGCACGTTAAATAACTTCGAATATAGTTCGGTCAGCTCGCGTTCAGAGATAATATTGTCCTTAAGAACAATATCTTGCATAGGGCGCTTTGCCTTGGCGACTTCTGCTTCGAGCCGGTTAATTTCTGCTTCGTTTATTTTACCTGCATCAACTAACAGTTGGCGAACCGTTGCGTCAGAAACTCTCATGCTGGCTATTATAGTGGTTAAGCTTGTTCATTCCAAAGGTTTTTGCTATCCGTAAGATTTGTTGCAGCAAAGATATGAGAAATTCATGAGAATAGATGCAGTTCAGGTACCTGCTTTTATTATGTCTTGTATAATACAGGTACAGTAATTGATGAGCGGGAAGGAGTTAGAATGGCCGAGAAGAAAAAGTCAGAGTCAAACGGAAGAGACCAGGCCTTGAGTTTAGCTCTAGATCAAATCGAGAAGCAGTTTGGTAAGGGTTCTATTATGAAACTTGGTGAGGCTACCAAGGTAAATGTGGAAACGTATCCAACAGGTAGCATCTCGCTAGATCTAGCTTTGGGCGGTGGCATTCCAAAAGGTAGGGTTATAGAAATTTATGGTCCAGAATCCAGTGGTAAGACAACATTAACACTTCATGCGCTTGCAGAAGTACAGAGGGCAGGCGGCACTGCTGCGTTCATCGACGCAGAGCATGCGCTCGATCCGCAGTATGCCAGACGTATTGGTGTTGATGTAGACAGCCTACTCATCTCACAGCCAGATACTGGCGAGCAAGCACTCGAAATTCTCGAGACATTGGTCCGCTCAAATGCAGTTGATATTGTCGTTGTGGACTCAGTGGCAGCTCTAGTGCCACAGGCAGAAATTGACGGTGAGATGGGCGATGCGCATGTTGGTTTACAGGCGCGGCTTATGAGCCAGGCTTTGCGTAAGCTGACCGGTATTGTTAGTAAGACTAAGTGTACAGTGATCTTTATTAATCAGATTCGTATGAAAATTGGTGTTATGTTCGGGAATCCAGAAACTACGAGTGGTGGTAACGCTCTTAAGTTTTATGCTTCTGTTCGCATGGATATTCGACGCACTGGTCAAATTAAATCTGGTGAAGAAGTTACCGGAAACCGTACGCGCGTGAAAGTGGTTAAAAATAAAATTGCACCTCCATTTAAGACTGCTGAATTCGACATTATGTATAACGAAGGCATATCCATGACTGGCGACCTGCTTGACCTTGCGGTCGAGAAGGGTGTAGTGGGCAAGTCAGGTGCATGGTACGACTACGAGGGTTCAAAATTTGCACAAGGTCGAGAAGCGGCCAAGCAATATCTGAAAGACAAACCAGAAGTCTTTGAAAAGATCAGCAAACAGGTGCGAAAGCTCATAAGCGAGAACACGCAAGAAGACGAAAAGCCAAAAAAAGCGGAAACACCTGAAGCTGAATAGTCTATTTGTTCCCAGGGGTTAATGCCTTGAAAATTACCGACATCCAAGCGCAACAGCGCAACCAGAACCGCTACTCGCTATTTGTTGATGGTAAGTTTTCATTTTCCTTGAGTCTTGAGGAAATTCAAGACAGCTCATTACGTATTGGTACGGAGCTGTCAGGCGCCGATGTCGATCGTTTCCAGAAACTGAGTATTGACTCGAAGCATTACGAGTCGGCATTCATTAAAAGCTTGCGCAGGCCTCATTCTCTCCAAGAGATGCGGCTGCACCTGCGCAAGCGCGGAGCCGAGCCGGAAGTAGCTGAATCTATCATTAACCGGCTAGTATCCAAACATTATTTAGATGATGCGCGGTTTGTGCAGTTCTGGTTTGAGATGCGTAGTAAATCTAACAAAAGTAAGAAGTATATAATAAGCGAACTCAAAGCGAAGGGCGTGAGCGAGGAAGTTATTAATAGCAACATGCCAAGCACTGACGACTATTCGTCATTACAGTCATTAATCGCTCAAAAAACCAAACGTTACCCAGACACAAATAAATTGATGCAATATCTTATGAGAAAAGGCTTTTCTTACGACGACATTCAGTCTGCTATGAGGAAAGAGGATTAAAGAATGGTCGCTGGGCGCGATTGTTCTGACCAGCCAGCGCATCTTTAACGATTACGTTCTTATCATTTACACTGGCAATTTGTCTTCTCGAAACAATGAAGTCGTTTGTACTAATAGTTTTAAACATTTGTGGTCGTGCATAAAGCTTTTCGATCCGAAAAGTTGTATCTTCAATCGTGTAATTTTCAATTTTTCCAAGTTTTTTGCCACTTTCGGTCACTATATTCTTGCCGATTAACTGGAAGTTCAGGGCAGTGATCTCTTCTAGACGCACTAGGTCGGCAGTGGGCATAATAACGTCTTCTGAATCAACAATAATTCCCAAGTGTCCAACCTCTCGAATATCGGTGGTAAACAATACCATATCGGTGTCGCTTACCCTGTCTGGTTCGCAGTAAAATGCTTCGATGCAGAGCTTACGCGGATTAATAATCGCTTCTATGGTACTTGATATCTGTTCTGAACTACGAATACCAACTATTGGCATCCCTACGAGCTGATCAATAAATCTAAGCATAGGCTTATTTTACTCTTGTACTGCAGGTTTATAAAGACGTATTCATCACCTCCTATTGGCGCATTTTGGTTTTCTCATCCCACTCCAAGCTTGCTCGCGCTATTATTCAGCGCATTATGAAACATTATTTATTCACCACCATCATATTATTTATCGGTTTTTACGGTGTTGTCTTTATGCAAGCCTTGCGTATCGTACGCGCTGAAGATTCCGTAATATAACCATTAATCATCGCCGAGCTACAGACCGGTAACCAGCTTTCGGCGAGTAACGAATTCGTTGAGATCGCCAACACAACATCAGAAACCATTAACCTCACGGATGTAAAAATTGAATATAAGTCAGCTACCGGAACTAACTGGCTGCAAAAGTCTCAGCTCAGTGGGTTGTTGCGCCCGTATGCTCGTGTCGTCGCTGCAACATATCCAGTATCTATATATCAACATGAAATGACCAGCGGCCTTGCGTTGAGTGGCGGGCATATACGTATCGTAAACGAAAGCAATCAGGTTCTTGACCAGATCGGCTGGGGAAGTGCTAACGAAAGTATCGGCCAAGCAAGCGCCGAGCCGGCGGCAGGACAATCGCTCAAGCGGCGCGTGAATGAAGATGCTTATTTTACTAACGAAGGAAACAACGCTACTGACTTTATAGTATCGAATACACCAACTCCATTCATGGATACACCTGACATTGCTCCTCCTGTTATCAATACTAATGAAAATGAAGCAGGCAACTCGGGCTCTACAACAAACAATGGGGGAACAGCTACTGATTCATCATCAGAGTCACCTGTACCCACTAACCCAACTCCACAAGCTCCTGCACCCGTTTTGGACTATAGTAAAGTATCGATTGCAATTACTGAGGTTTTACCAGACCCCGACAAACCGCTTACCGATGCAGAGCATGAAATGATCGAGTTACATAACATGGGCACAGCTTCAGTAGACTTAAAAGGACTCATCATTTTGACGGGCCTTAAGGGTCAATATGACTTTACGATGCCTTCCTTAAAACTTGCCCCTCAGGAGTATTTCTCGCTATATTCGGCTGACACCAATCTTACTTTGGCAAATAGCGGTGGCAGAGTTGTTGTTGCCGCTCCTGATGGTAAAGTTCTTTCAAGCGTTGACTATCCAAAAGCCAAGAAGAATCAATCATGGTCGAACGTAAACGGGCAATGGGGCTGGACAGCTCCAACACCAAATGCAGCGAATGCGAAGCTAATTCAAGAGAGTGAAGGCAAACCGGGCACGCAAGATGTCACCTCAAACGCTAAAAACACCAGTGAAAACAAGGATCCACTTACCAAAAAATCAGTAGATTATGGAACGCAAGCAGCATCGGCCGATTCGCAACAGTCTGCAAGCCAGCAGGGCGGATCAGGCGCATCGGGTGGTGGTGGAACTTCGAACATTAATACATCGATACTTGCAGGAGTGGGCGGATTGGCGGTACTCTACATGCTGTATGAATACCGTCATGAATTTAGAGCTAGAGTCAAAAAGCTTGGAGGATACATTAAGAATCGCAAGGCAGCTTGGACAAAACCTTAATGCTCCTGCATTAGTTGAGCTACGCAGTGACATTGGCGGGGGAAAAACGACGTTCACTAAAGGTCTGGTGGAAGGCCTTGGCAGTAGTGATCAAGTTTCCTCCCCTACCTTCACAATCTCAAAAGTGTATCGCATTCCTGAAAAAGACATTGAAGTGCACCACTTTGACTTTTATAGGCTGAATGACGCGGGCATTATTCGCATGGAACTTGCCGAATCGGTTCAAGACAAGCGTGTAATAACAGTTATAGAATGGGCGGGCGTGGTTGAGGACGTATTACCCGAAGACAGAATTATTATAACGATTGCTGCTGATGGGGAAGATACAAGACGATTAACATTCAATGCTACCTCGACAGTTTTTGCACACGTACTAGATGAATTGAGAGATAGCAAATGACCAAACAATACACACTTGCAATTCGGACCGATACCCCTGACGCCTATATCGCCATCATCGACGGCGATGGTACAACGCACGAATACAGCTGGCATGCAATGCGCGCACTCTCTGACGAACTTCTGCAAAAGATCCGGGATCTGCTGCAAGCACAGAACATTGACTGGAAAGATATTTCCGGAGTTATTGTCTATAAAGGCCCGGGTTCATTTACCGGTTTAAGGATCGGGGTAACGGTGGCTACTACTTTAGCTTATTCACTTGACGTAGGAGTGGTAGGCACAACTCAAGACCACTGGATCGAGGATGGTCAGGCGCTGCTGGCCAGTAATCCTTATGCAAGAAGCGTACAAATTGAGTATGGCCAAGAAGCAAATATTACTCGGCCTAAAAAGTAGCCGAATCAAAACATTTTGCTTTGTTTGAGCTTTCTATACCTGGATAAAAAACATCAATCATGCAAGCACCATTGACCCTAGCTGTCAAGCAGACTATTATTAATTTGGACGACTGTAATATATTCCTTAAACCTACTGATTTTATATGACAGGCCAAGGTTTATTAAGACGCTCCGCCACTCTTAAAACTATAAAAGTAACATTGGTTTGATACACAGCTTCTTCATGTAAGCAGTCAGCTCATATCAAACTGTCTGGTCAACCTGTATTCATTTAGAGAGTAATGCGAATCTATTTTCTGCCTTATGTGTCGGCATTTCATTCCGCATTCCGATCTTACCCCTTGTCCGAGTTGTAACACCCCTCGCATCATCTCTGATAGACAGCCACCAGATAGAAAGGCAACCAAATTATGGATCCAATCTCAATTGGGCTTGCAATCGCAGCAGGATTAGCGCTTGGCTTTGGCGCATCGCAAACTCGCACCAAAAAAACGCTCGGCGATGTCGAGGCTAAAGCTAAAAAAGACATTGCAGATGCAAAGGAAAAGGCACAAGAACTCGTTTTAGAGGCAAAAGAAGAAGCAGCAAAGCTAAAGGATGCTGCACGCCACGAAGAACAAGAAGTGCGTCGGCAAATCAAGAAAACCGAAGATCGCCTTATTACCCGTGAAGAAAATCTGGATAAGAAACTCAACGAACTCGATGAGCGGACCGAAAAATTGCGCCGCAGCGAATCTGAGATTGAGAAATTAAAAGACGAAATTCACGCTATCCGGTCCCGTCAGCAAGAAAAGCTCGAGAAGATAGCTAAGCTTAAAAAAGAAGAAGCAGTCGAAAAGCTCATGCAGATGACTGAGCGTGATATCCGCGAAGACCTTAAAACGTTGATTTCAAAAAAGCAGACCGAGGCTAAAGACAACGCCGAGGAGTCTGCTCAAGTTATACTTCTGACCGCCATGGAGCGTATGGCATCTGAAGTAACCGCAGAGCGTACCATTGTCGCGCTTAAACTTCCTGATGATGAAATGAAAGGCCGCATTATCGGTAAAGAAGGCCGCAACATCCAGGCAATTCAGCGTGCTACCGGCGTAGACATCTTGGTTGATGAAACTCCTGGTATGGTCGTGCTTTCGAGCTTCGATCCCGTTAGGCGCCAAATTGCCCGTGTGACCATGGAGATGTTGATGAAAGATGGGCGTATTCACCCCGGCCGCATTGAAGAGGTGGTTGAAAAAGCAGAAAAGGAACTTGATAAAGAAATTGAGCGAGCTGCAGAAGATGCGCTTCGTGAAGTCGGCGTTGTCGGCGTACCAAAAGAAATCACGCGCTATTTAGGTGAGCTCAAGTACCGTACCAGCTATGGACAAAACGTACTCAAGCACTCTACTGAAATGGCCCACCTTGCTGGTATGATTGCCGAAGAAATTGGCGCAAACGTCACAACCGTTAAGACTGCCGCAATCTTACATGACTTTGGCAAGGCGCTTTCACACAAAATGGAAGGCAAGCACCACCATATTGGTGGCGAGCTAGCACGCAAATATGGCATGAGTGAAGAAATCGCGCATGCTATTGAGGCTCATCATGATGATGTAGAAGCAACGACGCCGGAAGCCTTGGTAATCCGCATTGTAGATGCTGTGTCAGCTGCACGGCCAGGAGCACGCAACATTAGCGCCGAGAACTTCTCAGAGCGCATGCGTGAGCTTGAAAACGTTGCACTCAGCTTTGACGGGATTGATAAAGCCTATGCAATTAGTGCTGGTCGCGAAATTCGTGTCATTGTTCAGCCTAAGCACATCGACGACCTTACGGCCATTAAACTCGCAAGGGACATAGCAAACAAGATCGAATCAACCATGCAGTATCCTGGTACGATCAAAGTGAACGTGATTCGCGAAACTCGGGCCGTCGAGTACGCAAAGTAGGCTTGAACGACGTGGCTGACATTGACCCAAGTGCTGCATCGTATGAGAGGCGGGCAGGGTCGGACGGCCAATATAGTGACGAACAACTGCGCTACATGATTTCGTCGCAGCATGTATTTCTTAGAGTCGACGATCTTGTTGGCGCTCGTGATCACCTAACGGTGCGTTATACGATTGACCGGGACAGCGGCATGAGTCTTGAGGGTGGATTTATGCAAGAGCGTGGAGTGGCGTATAGAT
>CAZHXE010000030.1:10611-11476 GCA_964536005.1 uncultured Candidatus Saccharibacteria bacterium | reverse complement strand
CGTGTCTGCTCGCTGATAGACTTTAGCTCATCGGCATAGGCAGCGTCGTCCATTGTTTTAACACAGTATAAAAGCGCAATGTCTACATCGCGGTCTTGAATTGAACGAGCCATACTCATGAACGGAGTGATTCCAATGCCACCTGCGATCCAAATTTGCGATTTTTTGTGGCCGATGCCGCGCGAAAAATCCCCATAAGGCCCTTCAAGTAAAGCTGTGGCACCGGGCGTGACAGAGCCGACGTCGTGCGTATAGTCGCCAAGATTTTTAATTGCGAAACGAATATATGGGCCATTTGGAGCTGTAACAAACGAGAATGGATGAGCTTCCTTGTCGATCGTGCCTGCATCTAGACTCAGATATGCGAATTGGCCCGCATTATACGTCATAGGTAGAAGTCCAGCTGGCTTGAGCGTCAGTTCGGTGATGGTCTCGGTGATGTGGTTAACTTCCGCAACAATGTATTGGTAGCGCTTTACGAAGAATGCGGCAAAAATTGAGCGATATGCAAAAGCCGCAAGACCGATCGCTCCAATAATAAGCATGTACGTCAGTAGGGCTGGGTTGGATGCGACTTGCTGGCCGGCAAGGAGAGCATGAATGTACACAGGCACAATCATCCAGCCAAACAATCGGTGAACAAAAATCCATTGCTGATGTGTAACGCGCGCGTAAATCGTTACTGCCAACACAGCCAAAATCACTAGGTAAGTAGCGACTCCGCTCCATAGCACGATACTCGACCAGCTCCAGATTGCTCCATAGTGATGTCGATCAGCCAATGCAGCTCCAACCAGTAGTAGAGGGTGGAGGCTTATGGCAATGATGGCGCGTTTTGAGATTGATTTATGCAGGTCGTATATAC
>CAZHXE010000030.1:6660-10601 GCA_964536005.1 uncultured Candidatus Saccharibacteria bacterium | reverse complement strand
GGAGCCAAAGAAGCGTTCAAGCTTTGGGTGGCGCATGCTCAGCAGTGGCATTAGGGCGTAGGCGCTCATGCCTATAAGTGCCGATGACTTCGCAAGTACTTTAAACATGTCGCCCGATGAATGGATTTTTGCCGATTCAATGTCCGTTAGCAGCCATAAGGCGACGGGCATTACTATCGCCGAATACAAAACATATTTCCCAATACTATTCATATACCCCCTCTATGG
This sequence comes from uncultured Candidatus Saccharibacteria bacterium, assembly GCA_964536005.1. Taxonomy (GTDB): domain Bacteria; phylum Patescibacteriota; class Saccharimonadia; order Saccharimonadales; family JBPEXE01; genus CAZHXE01. The sequence continues at coordinate 10,373 of CAZHXE010000030.1, read as the reverse complement.
TAGTTTGAACTTTATAACGACTATTATCGCATGATTTTTATGCTTAGACTACATGCACAAGAAATAAAGGGTTATAGGCCAGTTGAGCCAAATCCTCCGCTACCCCGAGTAGTGTCATCCAGTTCATTAACCTCAAGCATGCGTGGTCTTAAGACGGGCTGAATTAGCAGTTGGGCAATTTTCTCGCCCTTCTTGAAGCTCTGCTCAGTATCGCCAAGGTTTGCAAGTGTCACCAAAATTTCACCTCGATAGCCAGCGTCAATTACGCCGCCCATGACTTTCAGACGGCGTTTAGCGCTTATGCCTGATTTATCCCAGACGAGTCCAACATACCCATCGGCGACTTGCATTGCTATACCAGTTGCAATGGTTGTCTGTGTGCCTGCAGCAATAGTTACGTCTTCTACTGCACACAAGTCAGCGCCGGCATCAGATTCGTGCGCAAAGTTGGGTATTGTTGCGTCTTGGTGAAGTTTTTTAACAAATATGTCCATTCACTACATATTATACATAAACTTTGTAAGCTAATGATCTGTAGTGATTTTTGATGTTTTTTGACAATCGAACAGCGATTATTCTATTATTAGCGGTAATACCCCGGCACAAGTGTCGGAGTACGTAGAAAGCCACGTGGTTTGCTGCAGGGCTTATGGGTAGCGTCAGACGCTCCCTGGGGTTTTGCGGCCGAATAAGGGGGTGGTTGACTGGACGAGTCAACGTAACAAGCGAAGATGCAACTAAAGACCTTTGGACGCAACTCTCCAGAGGTCCGTTAGGCAGTTCGTTTGGGGCACCAGGTTTGTAGTGGAGCCATCGGCCCGGTGTCCCAAACGGATCTCATTCAAAAAATCACTCACATATCATCCACGCTGGTTTCACAAAATATATCGCAGCCAAACGACTTGACGTTTGGCTCTGGACAAAAGGTGTCGAGGTAAGACTCTAAAAGTCTTTAGCTTACTCGACAACTATTGTCCCGGGCCAGACGATGAAAGGGGGACCTGAGCTCTACCCTCGCTTTAAGGAATTCCCTCAATGCAAGTAGGTAGGCTAAACGCTCGGGGCCTACCAGATATGCCCTGCAGGGGACGGACGAGGCGGGTCTAAGTCCGTCCGTCCCCTGCGCTCCCTCATGAGCGCATGAACCACATTTGGCTGCGATACAACTTACCTCTAAATGTTTTACTTCGAGAAAATGGTTTCTGTTATTACTTGATACTTACTCTTCTTGGCCTTCGCCGCTGGTTATATTGGTTGGTGAATTTGTGTTCGTGGTAGTTTGGTTATTAGTGGTCTGGCTAGGGTTTGATGTGTCTGTAGTTTCGTCTGAAGTGTTGGTTGAGCTATTATCCTGGCAATAATAGGTATCATCTTTGAGCCGAATCATGACCGCAAACGAGCGAGTACTGCCTGCACCGATGACGGTCTGCTCTGAGCACATGGCCGATCGAACATACTGAATTTGACCCTCTTGGGGAGTTAGGCTTGTGTAGGTTAACTCTAAGCCGGTTTCGCTTACGGTTATTGCCTCTCGGTTACTGATTGTGGCGGTCAATCTGCTCCAGCCTTCCTCGGTGCTTTCAGGAAGTTTACCTGAGTTATTGGCAGCATACTCTGTTAAGCTAACGACCAAAAAGTTGACTTGTGACTTGCGGCGGTCGTTTTCTGCGGTGTTAGGGTCTTGTTCTTCCTCTTCTGTGTTTTCGGGGGTTTGCTCTTCCTGTGTGTTAGTAGTGTTTTGAGTCTGGTTCTGTTCGGCCGGAGGGTCTTTTTGCGTTGCTTTAACCGCGATAGCCACTCCGCTAGCAATAAGCACAAAGAGTACCATAAGTATAAGTGGCCAGACCCTAAGTCGCCGCGTTGGCTGCTGGGCATAACCAAAAGGTTGCATTTGTCCATAGAGCGCTGCCTGGGCCTGTTCAGGTTGCCACCCAGATGCCATGAGTGCCTGTATGATCTGTTGGTCGCTTAGGCCATTCGCGCGCTGCGTGGCTATGTATTGCTGAATATCCATAGGTCATATTGTAACATGGTTATGCTGGACGGTTGAGGCTCTTAAGGATTAATGAACAGTTAGAACGCAGTACTCATCTGATATAATGAAGGTGAACTAAAAGGAGCGCCTCCCTGCGCGTTAGGTGGCTGAACTCGCGCGGTATACCGCACATGTACCTATGAAACGGCAATCAGATTCCAAGGCGGCAGAACTTGTAAAAGATTTCTACCAAAAATTCCCGGCACGCACCTGGACAAAAGGCAGTATTATTGTGCACGCTGGCGACCAGCCTGCGGGCGTATATTACATCGAAAAGGGCGCTATTCGGCAGTACGTCATTAGCGAACAAGGCGATGAAGTTGTTGTAAATCTCTTTCGATCACCGGCATTTGTGCCAATGTCATGGGCGATTAGCGATCAGCCCAATCGTTTTTTCTATGATACTTCCGAAGATTCTGTGCTGCGCTGCGCACCAAAGTCCGAAGTGGTAAATTTTATACGCGACAATCAAGTGGTCATGCTCAATTTACTTGAACGACTCTACTCCGGGCTCGATGGCATGTTGCTGCGCATGGTATTGCTCATGAGTGGGTCTGCATACGCGCGCATTGTGCACGAACTTCTGATACAAGCAAAGCGCGCAAACATAGCGCATGCTGACGCCAACATAATGCTAGACATTAAAGAATACCAGCTTGGCAGCTATTGTGGACTCACGCGCGAGACTATTAGCAGAGAAATGACGGAACTCAAGCGTAAAAAGCTTGTTGAGGTCAGCCGAAAAGGGATACTTATTGTCTCGCTGCGTTCTCTCGAGGCCGAACTAGGCGAAAGTATCTAGACCTTAAGCCGTGAAGTCGAGCGTTTCGAGCATATCGTAGCCACCGCGTTGCGGGCGAGTAAACATGGCCATGGTAATACGTGCCGGCTTGATTTTATACGCTACGTATTCCCCAGCTTGCAACTTAGATATCGGCGGTGCATCAAAGTTATTCTCAGACGCAAGCATGTACGCGTGCTCGATAACACGCTGCTCTTCTGCTGCGTCCCGAACCTCGTGCGCCGCACCCTCGATCTGGATCGTAAGTTGCTTCTTTTCATCAAAGATCAAAACTCGGACATCCGCTTTCTTTGTAAGGTTCGCATGCTTTTTCGTGCCCCGCTTGGTAGCAAAATGCAGTGTAAAATCATTATTAACTTTAAAATACATAACACTCAAGTGTGGCATGCCCGCATGGTCGATGGTTGCGAGCGCTCCAACATGACTCTTGCTGAGCTCGGCATAAATATTGCGCGCGGTTTCTGAATGATTGCGGTCGATACGATTCATATTCTTGGCACTTTCTTTAACACTTTAATAATAGATCAAAATCTTCATTTTGGATGTGATCTATATCATCGCATCACCGGCTGAATCATTGTCAAATAAAGACGGAGGAGTGAAGTAATTATGAATTACCAGATCAATTTCCCGGACAACGCAACGCAAATCAATGGAATGGCAGATTTAGAGACACGACGGCGGTACGTGCAGAAGCGATTGCGCCAGGTTGGCATGAGTGAGCTCGAAATGCGGCGTGCCGAGGCACGCTATCTGCCAAACCTCATTCATAACAGCGAAGAGATTGGCGCCTGCCTAAGCGGACGCGGCATTCCTGGCCACTTTATGATTATCGCTACGGAGCGACGGGTAATTGTGCTCGACTGTAAACCCTTC
>CAZHXE010000030.1:439-6650 GCA_964536005.1 uncultured Candidatus Saccharibacteria bacterium | reverse complement strand
TTAACAATGTAGAGGATATAACTTACGATGCAATCTCGGGTGTGAGCATGCTGAGTGTCAGTTTTATGGCTACAGTTACGCTGCACACCAAGATTGGTGATTACACTGTTAAAACACCGAATCTGCGTGCCGCAAAGTTGTTTAAACGTTTTATTGACCGGCGTTGCATAGAAGTTTTGCCTGCTGCTCGCTAAATTCAACGACTCACATTTGAAGTGTTTCAACGACCATATTTAACTGTGTATGCTACATTAATATTGTGCACTCAAAATGGATATCTTGTTAAAGGGCAGACAAGCACTATATGAAAAAGGTCTTATTTATTCATCGTTCGGTCGGCAGAAATTTACTGGCTGATAGCAATTTTTACGTCACGCTCAAACATCGTGAGGTTGACTTTGAGCTGCACGATTTTGATTATAACCGTCACACGCTCGGCAACGGCGTGAAGGATTTGAAAGTTAGTTTTCAGTTTGCGGGCGACAATACCGACCCAGAGAACTATGCCCAGCTTTTTAACGAAACGGTGGTTGGCGCACAAAAAAGCGCACGTGACTTTGTGCTAGCTTACGATGTTGTCGTTATAAAGTCCTGCTATCCTAATTCTGATATCAAAAGCGAGGGCGAGCTCGCTGCGCTCAAAAGCCATTACATGTTCATTGCAGAGTTTTTTAAAGCACGACCGGAAAAGCATTTACTCATCCTTACGACGCCACCTTTGGTGCCGCGTAAGACGTCGCAAGCTGCTGCTGCCCGCGCTAGGTCGTTGGCTTCTTGGCTGAGCGAAACACCGCTTGCGCCGAACGTGTCTGTATTCAACTTCTTCAACTTACTGGCCGAACCTGAAACATCCAAGCAGGCCAACACCCTTAAAAAGCAATACCGACGTAAACTGCCGTGGGATTCACACCCCAATAAACTTGCTTCACTTGAGGTTGCCCCGGAACTCATCACTTTTTTGGACGAACTTACTGACATTAACTAAACGCATGCCAACTATTGACAAATGTTGGGTCGAGGAGCAAGCTAGAGCGGATATGAAAAAGCACATGTCAGTAAACATGGAGATTATTATTACCGCCTAAACCGCGCGGGCTTTTTTGTACCAGAAAATTTAATCAGAACAATCAGCCCGCTTGGTTTCCAGGCGGTTTTTTGTTTTTAAAGTGTAATGAGGAGAAGCTATCATGAAGCAAGTATTTGGCCCATACAGTCCTGTTCGTCAGGCAGGGCATATGTATTTTGTATCTGGACAGGTTGGCATTGATTCGGGCAGTACGCATGCGTCCAATGGTATTGCTGAGCAAACCAAGCAGGTGATTAGCAACATACAAGACGTGCTTGAGGCCGAAGGTCTTGGGCTACACGATGTGGTTAAGACCACAGTATATTTACGCAATATTGCAGACTTTACAGCTATGAATGAGGTGTACGAACAATACTTCCATGCTCCTTGCCCCGCCCGCTCAACTGTTGGAGTAGCAGACCTGCCACGCATTGGCGAAGCAACATTACTGGTAGAAATTGAGGCGGTAGCTTACAGGGCTGGAGGCGCAAAGTGAACGAAGGAGTCCGCCAAACTATTACCGCCAGAGTCTACGACGTAGCGCTGCGTACTCCGCTTGACCGTGCGCAGCAACTTTCCGAAGCTATCGCAAACGCTGTGTTTTTAAAGCGCGAAGATTTGCAGCCGGTTCATTCATTCAAAATCCGCGGCGCCTATAACAAAATGGCCCAACTCACCGAGGCTGAGCGCAAGGCGGGCGTTATCGCCGCTTCGGCAGGAAATCACGCGCAGGGCGTGGCGCTGGCTGCTCAAAAGCTTGGCATTATAGCTACAATTGTTATGCCTAAAACCACACCAGATATTAAACGTCTTGCGGTAGAATCGTATGGCGCTCAAGTCATCTTACACGGCGACAACTACTCGGAGGCAGCCGACCACAGCAAGGTCGTCGCCAAGCAAACCAAGGCTACTTACGTCCACCCGTTTGATGATGATCAGGTAATTGCCGGACAGGGTACAGTTGGCGCGGAAATCCTCGACCAGTGCCCGGATGTTGACTATATTTTTGTGCCTGTTGGCGGTGGCGGTTTAATTGCCGGTGTAGCCCAGTATGTGAAGATGCTCAAGCCAGGCGTAAGAGTGATTGGCGTTGAGCCCGAAGACAGTGCTTGCATGACTAAATCGCTCGCTGCAGGTAAATTGCTCACGCTTGATACGGTCGGCATTTTTGCAGACGGGGTAGCGGTAAAGCAGCCGGGTGAGCGTACATTTGAACTTGCTCAAACCTTTGTAGATGACATGGTAACCGTCACGACGGACGAAATCTGTGCAGCAATGAAAGACATTTTTCAAGATACGCGCTCGATTGTTGAACCGTCTGGCGCGCTGGGTGTGTCCGGCCTGAAGAAGTACGCAAAAGAGCATAGTTTGTATAACCAAGAACTGGTTGCCATTAACAGCGGGGCGAACATGAACTTCGAACGTCTGCGCTTTATTGCCGAGCGCACCATGACGGGTAATCACAAGGAGGCTCTGTATGCGGTGCACATGCCCGAGAAGCCAGGAGCGTTGCATACGTTTTGCGCCCAGGCCCTTGGCGGCCATGCTATTACTGAGTTTAAATACCGTAAACATTCGCAGCAGCGTGCTGTAGTTTTGGTTGGAATTGGCGTGAGTGACGACCAAGACAAGCAGGAGTTTGAAGCGACGCTCGCCGCTAACGCATACAAATTTGAGGATTTAACAAGTAACGAGCTGGCTAAAGAGCACATTCGCTACATGATTGGCAGTGGCAGTAAGAAGCTACACTCATCTGAGCGGATAGTTAGCTTCCTCTTTCCAGAACGCCCAGGTGCCCTTGGCGGTTTCTTGGATACCCTGCACGACACCTGGAACATCTCGCTGTTTCACTACCGTTCGGTTGGCGGGGACATCGGCAGGGTTCTGATGGGTTTTGAAGTGCCGACTTCGGACGATGGCTCGTTCATGTCATTCTTAGCAAAAACTGGCCTGGAATATAGTGACGAAACGAGCAACACGGCATTCGAACTCTTTATGTAAAACAGTGCCATGAACTTTTGCTAACATCTAAGAAGGCCACGCTGAGGCTGCGCAAGAATCTTTAGGGTGTGCCCCTTTGCAAACACGCTGACTATGTTTGCAAAGGGGCAGACCCTAAAGGTTCATATACTCATAGCACAGTTATGCTACCCAGCTCCCAACCTGAATCTATCGTTGCACGAACTGACTGCGCCTGAGACGGACTATTTGGGAGACAATAGTTGACTATTTTACAATATAATAGGATGATATGCACGTTCGCTGATGCCGTAATTTGGTGTCGGCAAAAGGACGTTGACAGATGATTGGAAAAACCTAGTTTACCTTGGAGGTGGCCGCATGGCGGCTGAGTTTGTGCAAGATTTTCGCCCGTATGATGTGGGCATACCCCGAGTTCGTCAGTACGCCGTTGCGATGGTAAACGGCAGGGCTCAGTGCTGTGAGCTGCCTGCAGTTTTGGGCCCGGCCAGCAACAACCGCATGGTTGTGGTGGGCGTATGGGAACATGATGGCTGGGTCGTAGGCCTGGAGCCTAGTACTCGGCAATGGGTTATTGTTACCCCGTTTAAAGAGGCACCGCTGTGGCGAGAGCTGCACGTGAGCGTACCAGTACCTGAATGGTCGGTCGAGTTCGGCACCGAGCTGGCTAACCTGTGTGGGCTGATTTCGTCATACCTAGGCGCGCACGGAGCCTGTGACCGTGCATCAAACAGCCTGTTGTTTCAGTGGGCTGAGTTTGGGCCTGATGTTGCTCGGCAGGATTTTCTCGGACGCATAGATTCATTGAACGAAGCTATTGAACGTGCCGCCGAGGAAATCATTAGCAAACTCGAGCGGCTACTGGAGTTTGATGAATTCGATAAAGTGTCGCACGAGCCCGACGATACAGCCCATGGCTAAATCAAAGGACGTAAGCGACCTGTCACTAGCGGCAGTCTTGGCGCTCATCACCAAGCGCAAAACGCGTAAGCGAGTTCTGATCAATCTCACTCAAAATGGCTGGAAGAGTAGCGTCCGCGTCTGGAAAATTTGGACCGATGCAAGGACCACTATCTACTGGCATGTTGAGGAAGAAAGGCTCATTATCTTCGGCCCGTACCGTAGGATTTATCGAATAGTCATGCTAGATGATTTTGAGCGTTTTCCGGGCCTGGCAAAAGATCCGAAGCAGACTTTGTATGATCTGCGCTGGAACGTGGATGGTCGTGATCCGGATGAACTAACTGAGTTCTATAAACGGCTACACTGGTTTCAAAATGGTAGGCCTGTCGTTGAAATTACCGAACAAGATCCAGAGGGAGTAAGCCAAAGATGAATTGGGGTAATGAGTTGTGGCTTGTCCAACAAGGCCGCAAACTAATGGTACTGAGCACCAAAATAGCTGCTGGCTTTGGCCAAGTCAGTTGCGTTTTGGAAATAATCTATCAAGATGACTTCCTCATGCTCGGGCTGTTTGATGGCCGGACCGCGCTGGCGATTTGTATCCGGCAGGCCGATGAGCCTCTCGTCAGGGTCGTTGAACTGGATACGGGAAACAAGCCCGCGGACGCACTCGCGCTGAGTGTTGTGTGTGCTGCCGTAGATATTAGCGCCAAAGCCGCAGCTGCGACACGTGAGCAGGTCAGGTTTGATCTCACGGCGCAACTTCTGGCTAGCTCGGAAACTCGGGCAATTCTTGCTCCTGCCGTGCCCGTTGACCTTACGCAGCAGCAGAGTGCCTTGGAAGCATCGCAGGTCTGGCTGTACACGACTGCCAAGCGCGTCGCCGAAGAGCAAGGAACAGGTCGGCTGAGCTCCTAGCGTTCGCTCATTACAAGAAAACTTATTCGAGAACAAACGAAAGTGAGGTATGGTGTGACCTGTGTTCACGTACGACACTGGCTCTGCCAGTTTAGGAACGGGCTGCAAATCGTTACGGATCCTACGACTGCTTGTATGGGTCGTCCGGCCATAGAGCTAGATGTGCTCTATGTGTCTCATGACAACAGGTATGTTGTCGGGCTCTATAACGAAGCTCGCATGCTGGCAGTCCGTGCTCCAGGAGTTGATGATCGTCAGACCACCTGTGTATTGGAGCTGCATTCAGATAAAACAGGTGCGATGGCCGTTGCGGCAGAGGTGGTGCGCCAAGCTCTGAACTTGCCTGTGAGCTTGGCTGAGCTCAAGCGTGATCGCCGGATGAGCGAAATTGCCGCAACAGCACTCGATCTTGGTACGGAGGCGTTTTATGGATTTGCCTCTGAGATGTGGGCGGCGATGGGTGCGGATCGCCAGGAGTCATACGACTTGCTCGTTCAGTCCCTTCACACCATCGCCGAGAGTGCGGTTATGGGATACGGCGATGATCAGTTGGTGGTGCTAGGTTAGTTCACGCGCGAGCCGGTTAACGCACACAAGTCGGCCGCACCCGAAGGGCTCAGTCCCTTAATGGGTGCGGCCGGCTGGGCCGAATTCCAATCATCTGTACAAAAATTATGACTTTTTCTACAAACTTTCATCCATTTTTAATTTTATGACGGCCATAAACCTATACAATAGATAGGCATGACACAATCCGAAGCCCTCGATATTCTTAAACTTGGTTACAACGTCTTTTTGACCGGTGCAGCTGGCAGCGGCAAAACCTATGTGCTCAACCAATTCATTCATTATTTGCGGTCGCACAAAATTGGTGTGGGCATTACCGCCAGCACGGGCATTGCCGCCACGCACCTGCACGGCATGACTATTCATAGCTGGGCGGGCATTGGTATCCACGATTATTTGAGTCAAAGCCAGCTCGAGAGTTTGCTCGAAAAATCGCAACTAGCCAAACGCTTTAACGACACTAAAGTTTTGATTATCGACGAAGTTTCTATGCTTCACGGCCTTAGACTTGATCTGGTAGATCAGGTCTGTCGCGCATTTAAGGATGCCGAAAGGCCATTTGGCGGATTGCAGGTGGTTTTGTGTGGTGATTTATTCCAGTTGCCGCCGATTTCGCGTGGCAGCGACGCCGTGGATTGGGTGTTTATGAGCCAGGCATGGCAAAACATGGACCTTAAGGTTTGTTACCTGAGCGAGCAGCACCGCCAAGACGACAACGACCTGCTCGATATCCTCAACGCGGTGCGTAGTGGCGAAGTAGAGGAGTACCATTTTACC
>CAZHXE010000030.1:0-429 GCA_964536005.1 uncultured Candidatus Saccharibacteria bacterium | reverse complement strand
CCTTGCAGGAACGGTTTACGCCTGCTCAAAAAGACGGCATCACGCGCCTGTACACGCACAACGAAAACGTAGACATTGTTAACCGTTCATCGCTCGAGAAGATCGACGAACCCACCAAGCTCTCCTACATGACCTCAACGGGCAACAAAAAGCTCGTTGAGTCACTCAAGCTGAGCTGCTTGGCACCGGAAGAGCTAGTACTTAAGGTGGGCGCGGAGGTTATGTTCGTAGTCAACAACCAACAGGAGAAGTACGTGAACGGCACGCGGGGCAAGGTGGTTGATTTTACAAGTGACAATCTACCAGTGGTAGAAACCACCGATGGGCGAGTGATCACACCGAATGTGCATACCTGGAATATTATTGATGGCGACAAAATTCGGGCTTCGATATCGCAATTGCCGCTGCGTTTAGCATGGGCGATTACCA
>CAZHXE010000029.1:0-11608 GCA_964536005.1 uncultured Candidatus Saccharibacteria bacterium | reverse complement strand
GCACGCCAAGAAGCTGCTCAAGCCAAGCGTGATGCACTCGCCGCTAAAGCTCTCAAAGCTAACAAGCGCGCAACCAGCAACGATGAGAAGGTCAAAATTGGCGGTGGTCGTTCTAGCCAGCCAGCGAACAAGAAACCAACAGCAAAAGCTGCATAAGCTAGTCCTGTTTGCTCATCACTGATGGGCACGTTCGCTTTTGCCAAGAGAATGCCGCGTTACAGCTGGCAATTTTTTAGAGCTTTTTGAGACGGATGCAGTAAGATAAAAGAGATTATGAGCGACAAAGAACAACAACTGCGAGCCGAAGCTGCTGAAATCGAAGCCTTTTTAGCTCGCCCCGACGCCTATAGCCAGCCGGATTTTGCCACCAAGTCAAAGCGCGCCGGTGAGCTGAACGCCACCCTTACCCTATATGAACAGGTAGCTAGCCTCACAAAACAGCTCTCCGAGGCCGAGACAATGGCAAATGACGAAGATCCAGAGCTTGCAGAGCTCGCCAAACTAGAGATCCCCGACTTAACTAGCTCACTCGCTCACGCTAAAGACGAGTTAGACGAGTTACTCACACCCAGCGACCCAAACAACAACAAAGACGTTATCATCGAAATTCGCGCCGGTGCAGGTGGCGACGAAGCCTCGCTGTTTGCTGGCGATTTGCACCGCATGTATGTACGCATGAGCGAACGGCTTGGCTTAAAAACCGAGATGATCTCGGAAAGTCCCTCGGAAGTTGGCGGCTTTAAAGAAGTTATCTTTAAAGTTAAGGGTGACACTCCGTACAAGTTATTAAAGTTTGAATCCGGCGTGCATCGTGTGCAGCGCATCCCAGCGACCGAATCGCAGGGACGTATTCACACATCCACCACCACCGTTGCCGTGATGCCCGAGGCCGAGGAAAAAGATGTTGAGATTAATCCAAATGACCTACGCGTTGATGTGTATCGGTCTGGCGGCCATGGTGGACAGTCGGTTAACACGACCGATTCAGCCGTACGTATCACCCATATCCCGACCGGTTTAGTGGTCACCTGCCAAGACGAAAAAAGCCAGATCAAGAACAAAGAAAAGGCCATGGGCGTGCTACGCGCTCGTCTGCTCGCCAAGCAGATCGAGGAAACGCAGTCTAAGGAAGCCGAAGCGCGCCGCCAGTTAATTGGATCGGGTGACCGCAGCTAAAAAATTCGTACCTATAACTATCCACAAGACCGAATTACTGATCATCGCATTGGCTTCACCCGCTCAAACTTGTCCGGAGCGCTTGATGGCAACATCGACGACCTGATTACCGAACTGCAGCGTGCCGAAAAGCAGCTAATTGAAGCTGCTTAAAACCTGTGGGCATAGAAGAAACCTCGCCCACAACTGTAGCCACATGGCTTAGCCAGGCAATTATGCGTTTGCGTGAGGCTGGCATTGAAAGCGCACGGCTAGATGCGTTATTGCTGTTGGAATTTGTTACCGGCCACGACCGTTCGCATCTCTTAGCTCACGATGATGAACCATTAAACTCTGGCCATGTACAAGCCCTAGAAAAACTACTTAAAAAGAGAGTAAGCCGCGTGCCACTCGCTTACCTAACGCATGAGCGTGAGTTTTATGGCCTGAAGTTTTACGTCGATGAGCACGTACTTATCCCGCGGCCTGAGACTGAAGACATAGTGAATTACATTTCCGTACAGGCTGGGCCAAACGCTAGCATACTCGAGCTTGGCACAGGCTCGGGGGCTATTGCCGTCAGCCTCGCCCATTTGCAGCCCAAGCTTGAGATTACAGCCACGGATATTTCTGGTGAGGCGTTGCAGGTTGCTCGACGCAACGCATTGGAACTCGACATTAAGAATGTGACGTTTATGTTGAGCGATTTATTTGAGCATGTACCCGTTGCCCAATACGATTATGTAGTCGCCAACCTGCCTTACGTGCCAGAACCGGAGCGCAGACAGCCTGAGATTGAATATGAGCCGGACATCGCTCTATATAGCGGCGAGGATGGGCTTGATTGTTACCGGCAATTCTTTAGCCAGCTCGAACAATACACGCATGCTAAAACTGAACTCGTGCTAGAGTTCAGCCCCACCCAGCACCAAGCAATGGAGCAGATAGCAGTGCAGCTTGGCTGGCGTATGAAGCCGCTTTCTGCTTACATTTACGCGTTTGAGCGATAAATACCATTAGGTTAAGAGCTTTGCGTCTATGAGGAGACCTACCGGGTCTATTTTGTAAATCACTGACTCTATTTATAAAATAGACCCGGTAGGTCTCCTCTCTAAAATCTTCTACAATTAGGCGCTTTTGAATTACGCATAAAGCTTGCGAAAAAGCCGGCTCTTGAATCGCCTTATCTAATTGTCTTTTTGCAAGTCGTCGGGAGCCTGTTCAAGCTTCACTTTGATCTCTATAGTCTCATCTTTGCGCTTCACCGTCAGAGTAACTTCATCGCCCACCTGGAATCGGCTCACAGCGTTTGGAAGCGGCGTGCTCTCGGTAACCTCTACGTCATTCACCTTTAGGATAATGTCATCTTCTTGAAGACCGGCCTTATCGGCTGGGCTGTCGTTGACAACGCCATCTTGGTTTCCGGGGCCACCTACGATGATGGCACCCTTTTCATCGTCAACTTCGAACTCTTTTGCCAACTCTTTATTGAGCATAGTGTACTGTACGCCCAGGTATGGTCGAATCAATTTACCCGATTCTTTAACGCTCGCTATTCCTGACTTCACGTCGTTGATAGGAATGGCAAAGCCAATGTTCTCTGCCCCGCCCGCCACGGCCGTATTCACGCCAATCACTTCGCCGCTCAGGTTGAGTAGTGGTCCACCAGAATTACCAGGGTTAATGGCAGTATCAGTTTGAAAGAGGTTTGCGAGTGGTTCAGCGTCCGAACCGCTACCTGCTACTAGTGGTCGGCCAAGGCCACTGATGATGCCTGCTGTCACCGTGGTATCAAACTCGCCGAGTGCGTTGCCAATAGCAATCACCTTCTGGCCAACCCGAATAGCATCGGAATCGCCCAGCTTGGCAGCAGTCAGATTTTTTGCATCTTTAATTTTGAGGAACGCGATATCAGAAAAAGGGTCACGACCAATCACTTCGGTGTCTTCATATACCGTACCGTCGCTGAGCTCTACCGTCGCTTTGGTGAGTGATTCTGGCAAGACATGCTTGTTGGTCAAAATTAAGCCGTCTTTAGAGATGATAACGCCACTACCTGCGCTGTCCTGCTCGCTGAATGTCTGCCCTGAGAATGGATTAAACGATGAGACCGAGCTGGTAACATCGATCGACACCACACTTTTAGACACGTCGGTAGCGATGTCAGCAATGAGCTCACCTTCGGTTTCGACGACTTGGCGGTTAACTGTTCGGTCATCAAGCATAACGTTTGGACTCACACGTACCGCAACCATACCACCGATAAAACCGCTGAGTGCGCCAATAATCAAGCCCTTCATGAGCATGTTATTTGCAGAGCTAGTTGGCTGTTTTACGGTGCTAGGGCGTGTTCTGCGCGCAGGCTCCGGCTCAATAATCAGTTCTTTAGATTCTGTTTGCTGGTCTTGTGTGCTGTCGCTCACGGTTTGTTATTTCCTTTCTGTTGTCTTTAAGTGACCTAGTGCCACCAAACGGCACCGCCTCGAGCCAGATAGATAGTTATTAACGAATAGGCGCATGCGCCTTCTACCCATTTGTATCGACTTAAATGTCGCCCTGCCAGTCACCCGTCAGTACAATGGCGAGTAAAATAAGTACTGCCATAATTACCTGCTGACGCGCGAATGACGATTTTAAAGTTTGTTGTTTGTACGCTGTGTAAATGCTGCCGACTGTATAGCTAACGACCACAAGTATGAACACGATCTGTGGTATAAAAACGTATACTAGCGTCCACTTTTGCAGCGTCCAAACGAGCTGGAGAGTAAAGAATCCCCAGATCACAGACATGAGTAAACCATTCTTTTCTTCGAAAAAGCTGAGAAAATGCCGAGCCGACAAACTGCCCATCAAAAACGCGAGCAGGATGGTGAGCGGCGGAAAAAGACTGCCCGAGTAGTACATGAGCGTACTAAAGCCTAATACCTGCGCAAACATTGCCTGCGCCGACACCATTGGCAAGCTTGAGCCAGGTTTGATCAGCGTTAGCCAAACGATATACCACGCAGTCCACACGATCTGCTCATACAACGAGTTGCTGGACTGGATGATAAACGAAATTGTGGCTAGCTTGACGATAATATCAACGGCATTTGCACGTAAGTTGGTGATAAGGTGGCGTGGGCGCACGGTAAATACGCGCCATTTGCTGAATAGCGCTACCGCAACCGCAAGCTCATTGAGGTCTGAATACACAAGCATGAGCACTACAACAGGCAAGAGTACATTGAACAGCTTATACATGCCGCTCGATATACCCCACCGACGCTTGGTGCGCGCGTTGTCGCTAGTAGGAACTGTCTTCTTGAACATGGTTACTGCCCACGATAATGACGAAGTCCGACTGAGTGTTCTTAAAGGCAGCCGGCAGCTCACTACCTGGTTTCATTGTTAGTTTAAATCGATTCTGTAGTAGCGCTTTTGTATATGGTTTACCATCGTTGGTTAAGTCATAGGCTACAGAGTTAGCGTATGTCTGTTTGTCGGCGTTGTCAACTATACCGATCTTGTAACCGTACGTCTCGAGGTCGGCCGCGGTCTCGCTACCTAACCCACCTTGCGCAGTGCCGTTGTAGACGTCCACAACTGGTGATTCGGTGCGAATAAAGCCATCAACGAATAATTCACGCAAGAAAAGCTGGATTTCTTCGTAGCTGCCACTCTTTGGTATAAGCACCGAGGCACCATCAATACTATCAGAGACCAGATAGTTATCTGGGTTGTTGTCGAGGCCGAACGAGATGATCTTGTCGTCAGGAATTTTGTCGAGAATATCGTAGAGCGCGAGCATTTCGCCAATCTGGAGATTGGTGCGGCCGTGATCACCCGCGTTCTTGATGAGCGCGCTCATCTTAACTGGGTTACCAAAGGTACCGATGCTGAATACTTTCTTCTTAAGAGCAAGTAGAATTTTGCGCTGACGGTCGCTACGACCAAAGTCGCCACGTTCCACACCAATGCCCACGCCACTTGCGCCGCGCGCACGGGAAAGTAGCAAGGCAGTTTGTCCATCAAGCGTTACGTCACCAGCTGGAAGATTAAGTGCATTCGTGCCAAATTCCCAGTCAAAGTTAGGATCGTAGACTGGCTCTTCGAGGTTGATCGTCACGCCACCCACGGTGTCGATGGCTTGCTTAAAGCCTTGGAAGTCAACTCGTACATAATAGTGAATATTAATAGCAAACGTTGTTTCGATGGTGTCTTGCAACAAGGCAATGCCTCCCCCGTCATCTGGCTGTGACTCTTCGCCAATCGCGTGAGCAGCGTTGATTTTGGTCGAATAGTAACCTGGCACGTCAACGTACAGGTCACGCGGCACGCTCAACATCGCGAGTTCATGCGCAAACGGATCGATTGACGCAATCATAATACTATCTGCCAAATCGCCAGCAACGTGCGAATCGCCACCGATGCCAATCAGCAGTATGTTGATGCGGCCATCGCCCTCGCCTTTTAGCTGTGATGGTTGGATATTGTCTTGGAGCGCAAGCGCACCCTCACCGCCACGATCGATGATATTACTAAGTGCGCCTAACGACGTGATTGCGTACCAGCCACCAATTAAAAACAGCGCAACACCCGCACCACGCACAATACGCCTGGCAATTCGGTACCTGCGCGAACGCTTGGCAAGACGCTGCTTCTTGGCTAAACGCTTGGCTTTACGGCGACTTCGCCAACCCTTGACGCTTAGTCGGGGTGAGTCAATGTCCGAACGGGTATTTTCGATGATGTCTTCTTGAGTGATAGTCTCTACCTCCGTCAAATCTGCTTGTTTTGAGAGTAGTGCTTGGCTAACTTGCTTGTTCTTGAGATCTTCGCTGCGGCTAAATGCATCGCTGCTCAGAACACGGCTTCGATCATCAAAGTCACCTAAGGTACGTCTACGTTGCCGTTGGGCAACGCCGTCGACCATGGTGCTTGGTTGTGCTTTTGATCTTCGTTTCATATCTTTAACCGTGAACATTATTATACTTACGCTATGACGAATGACCAATGCCATTTAGGCCGTTTATCATGAAATCCATTTTTTGATAATTGGATTTCATTTGTTGGTTATCACCCGTATAATCATCCAAGTAATGAATGACGACATAAAACCGAAGCGAACCGATGATGGGCAATCTCGTCCTGTGTCGAACCCAGCTGCCAGCAAGACAGTATACGGGCAAAGCACTACAAATGTCCAATCGGCATCTGCAAGCTCACCACTCCCTCCAACAGATGTGCCCGCGTCGAATGATCGCACACAGTTTACGCCTGCTTCAGCAAGCCCGCTTCCACAACCTGCATATCAGTCAGTTGATCCTCCGAAGAATCGAAAAGGAAGGTTCGGCTTTAACCTGCCCGCTCCTGTTCGTGGCGTTTTAAGCACCGTCGAACTTCTTGCCGGCGCACTGCTGCTGGCGTTTGCAATCAACGCGTTTGTATTTCAGTCTTACGAAGTAGTTGGACAGAGCATGTCACCTACCCTAAGCAACGGTGATCGATTAGTTATTTCTAAGGTAGGTAAAAGTTGGGCCAACACGTTTGGTTCTACATACATACCTGCCAGGGGCAGCATCGTGGTGTTTGACAGCCCTTCCAACGGCTCCAAGCAGCTCATCAAGCGAGTGATCGGCCTGCCAGGAGAACGCGTAATCGTCGAAAATGGCGTCATTACGGTTATTAACAACGAACATCCCGAAGGCTTTAACCCCGACGAAAGCTATAAAGACACCCTGCCCAAGGACACAACCAGCGGCGTTGTTGTTGATGTGCCAGATGGCCACATCTTTGTCTCTGGCGACAACCGTGAAGGCAACAATTCATTAGATTCGCGCAATATGCTCGGCACTGTACCACTCGAGAACCTCGTTGGTTCGCTCGTTGTGCGTATTTTGCCGCTCAGTGAAGCAGACTTCTTTTAAGCTTAGTTGTTTTAACCTAGTAATTTGGTGAGGCGCTGAAAGTCTTCGTCGTCTTTGAACGCGATAATAAGTCGCCCACCCTTTGCCATATGGCGCACGGTCACTGGCGCTGCGATTTTGCGGCTGATCTTCTTTGTATATTCGTTAGTCACTGCGGTGCGCTTAACTGCCTCAGTGGGTGTGGTAGCGCCATTTTTGCAAGCTACTACAAATTGCTCGGCGCGCGGTGCCGTCCAGCCATGCCGCAGAATGAGATCGAGGAGTTCTTGCTGCTTTTGCGGATCGCCATCAAGCGAAAGGATTGCACGGGCATGTTGTTCGGTGATGCGAAGCTCGTTAAGAGCCCGTTTGGCTGGCTCCGGCAGGCGCAGCAGACGCTTAACATTAGAGACAGTCGACGCCGCCTTGCCGACTCGCTCGGCAATCTCACGATGCGTCATGTTGAATTGTTTTTCCAATTTCAAAATTGCGGTCGCCATTTCGAGTGGCGTTAGGTCTTCGCGCTGGACATTTTCGATGAGCGCAACCTCAAGCTTTGCCTGACCATCTAAGCTGCGAATAATGGCTGGAATGTGCGTGAGCCCTGCTTGCCGAGCGGCGCGCCAACGACGCTCACCAGCGACAATCATCAGCTTTCCATCGTGACGGACCACGACAATCGGCTGCAACACGCCGTGAGCGGTAATGGAGTCGGCTAATTCGCCCAGCTCTTTGTCTTTAAAGGTTCGGCGTGGCTGGTCTGGATTTGGAATAACATCTTGGATTAATACTTCTTCCGTGATGGAGTGCGAAGCGTCGGCTTCGCGAGTCGGATCGAATTCGCGTTGAATAATATCGGTCGGGATCAGGGAGTCGAATCCCCTGCCCAGTCCCTTCTTGGATTTTGGTGTCGGTGTCATAACTTTATTGTACCCTCATTTTCGTTAACTGTTTATGGTTTTTGGCTTAGTGAATTTATGCAAACTTCTTCTGGAGCTCTTTGGCAAACTGTTTGTAGGCTTTTGCTCCTTTTGACCAGCGATCCAGCTCGGTAATTGGCAGGCCGTGGCTCGGCGCTTCGGCGAGCCGCACATTACGCGGTATGACTGTTTTAAAGACATTGTCCGGCATGTGCTTGGTAATCTCGGTGCGTACTTGATCAGAAAGCGAATTACGGCTGTCGAACATAGTCATAACGATACCGAGCAAACTAAGCTGCGGGTTAAGTGCCTGGCGGATACGCTGAATGGTCTGGAGAAGCTGGCCTAGGCCTTCCATCGCAAAGTACTCTGATTGCACTGGAATAAGCACATGTGATGCGGCCGTGAGCGCGTTAACTGTTAAAATTCCGAGCGCAGGCGGGCAATCGATGAATACATAGTCAAATGAGGTGTGCTCTAACGCCTGTTTTAGACGCTGCTCGCGGGCAAGCTCTGACACAAGGTCAACTTCGGCCGTTGCAAGTTCGGGACTGGCTGGGATCAAGCACAATCCGGAATGCTCTGTTTGCACCACAGCAGACTTAATAAGGTCTGGCTGCATGAGTACGTCCTGAATTGTTACTTCGTAGTTTTTAGGTAACCCTAAACCACTAGTACTGTTTGCTTGAGGGTCGAGGTCAACCAGTAATACCTGCTTACCAGACTTTGCTAAGATTGCGGCCACATTGATGGCCGTTGTCGTTTTACCGACTCCCCCTTTTTGGTTCGCAATAGCGATAATGCGCTGCATGTTTGTATAGTCGTTTCTCTTATAATCCCACGTTTGTTCGCTTCCGCTCCATAGTAGCCGTAACTAGGCAAAAAATCAATTGTGCACGTAGGTTGCTCAGCCAAATTTGTAGTAATACCCACAGCATTATTTTATGAACAATATTAATGTTCATAATGTCTTTCATCTGTAAAGCCGCATATATTTTTTATGCTTATAGGCACGGCGGGCCTGTTGGTTTATAATGTGAGCAGTTAACTTGGGGTTAAAGGAATAGACTATGTCGTTGTTTGGTGATAAAACAAAGATCTTGATTGCGGAAGATGATTCTTCCCTACGCAAGGTTCTTGGCAAGAAGTTAGAGAATGCTGGTTATAAAGTTCTAGAGGCAAGTGACGGCGAAATCGCTATTGAGCTCGCCTTCTCCGAGAAGCCAAACCTGGTTATTTTGGATGAGTTGATGCCAAAATTTACAGGCACAGCAGTTATTAAGCGCATCCGCCAAGACCCTGACTGGGGCAAAACTGTCCCGGTGTTCATTCTTACTAATGTCGATGAAGGCACTAATACCTATGAGCAGGTCAAAGACCTGGCGAATCGGTACTTTATTAAGTCCAACACTCCGCTGAATACCCTGCTGGATGAGATCAAAGGCTTTCTTGAGCCGCAGACCAAAATCGAACCATAAGAATTTCGTTATTGCGACAATATTATGATCGATAAACTATTTATTTCGCTGTGTCGCAAAATATCACAACGTAAGTTGTAGGTTAACGTTGGTTGAGTGGCTTTTTTATACCATTCTCGAGGCTTCGCCCGCCCCTAAGTTGCTGTGCAGTAGATGTACTGCCGATTTGATCGGTTTTAAATGAGATACTGGCTACAGTGGAAGCAACCTGGTACACCCTGAACTGAGTCCAATAGTAACCATTACTATCGATTTGGTAGTATTCTGAAGCGCTTCCGGTCGCAAGCCCACTGAGTTTGCAGTTATCGCTTGAGCAGCTTGCCGATGCTGTGTCTGAGGCAATTGTCTCCCATGCGTTAGTTGTGCCGTAACGATACACTTGCAGATAGATGTCCCCTGCTGCCCCTGCAGTGTTAGGGGCGAGGTCGGTTTTTCCTATCCATCTCACCGAGGGTAATTCACTATTTGATTTGTATCGTGCCATGAATGCCAAATACGCCGATTCTCCTACCCCTGTTATGATGCTATCGTAGTCGCCATTGTTTTGGTATACCCCACAAAGACCATAATATTCTGATACACCAGACGAGCAAGACCCCTGAGTGGCAGAATCTGACTTTCCCAAAGTTAGTGGGAACCGTGCCAATAGCTTTTTAGCATTTACGCCATTAAATGGCATTACTGTATCAAAATTTTGGGCAGTTTGCCCAAAATGCTGCTTGGCGATTCTTATGTCGCCCGTTCCCCCGTAGTAACTTACCCATGGGGCTCCAGACGCATCGAAGGCAAGTCGACTATACGTCGCCGTACTTGCATCAACTGAGGTTGAACATGTCCATGCAGAAGAGGCGCAGCCACTGCCCCCCGTTCCGCCAACGTATCTTGATACGTTAAGCGCGTTCGAAGACGTAGAGTAAGAGCTTACCCAGGGGTAGCCATCGGGCCCAATGGCGACTGAGCTATCGGTAGACGTGGTAGGTGTAGTTAAAACATCGGTACAAGTCCACGCCGACGAAGCACAACCGCTCCCGCCGCTTACTACATATTTAGCAACTCGCAGGTCTGTACCAGTTGTATATATATAACTCACCCAGGCACTACCGCTCGAATCCACAGCTATCGAACTATACTGCCCGACATCATTTGTTGTATCAACACTCACACATGACCACGTACTATCAACACAACCAGTTCCGCCAGTGCCAATATAACGAGCAACGCGTAGATCAAGATTTACGCCATCATTATAACTTATCCATGGGCTACCATCAGGGCCGAAAGTCAAGTTAGTATCGAGCGAGCCTACGTTACCAGTTGTTGTAGGATTCTCAATTATTTGGCAACTCCAGTTATTGCTAGCACAACCTGTGCCAAGTCCGTTCCCTACATAGCGAGCAAGTCGTACGCTGCATTCTGTTGTAGGACTGTCGTCGCACGAAGTTGAAGCGGATTCGTAATAACTTACCCATGGTTTACCAGATTTATCGAACGATATTGATGTATTTTTTCCAACATCATTCGTCGTATCAACATTTGTGCATGTCCATGCTGCAGACGCACAGCCACTCCCACCTGAACCCACATATTGTGCAACGCGCAAATCTCCGCCCGTGCCATAGTAGTAGCTAATCCATGGATTACCAGATGAATCAATCGCAATGGAGGTGAATTGGCCCACAGTGCCAGACGTATCAATACTCTCGCACGTCCAGGAACTGTTATCGCAACCAGTTCCCTGGCCTGAACCAATATACCGTGCGACCCTAAGATTTGCGTTCGTAGTGTCGTAATAGGCTACCCAAGGTACACCGGCCTGGTCAATCGCCATCGAATTGTAATTACCAATATCGTTAGTAGACTCTATGGATTCACAACCCCAGCTGGTATTTGTGCAGTCGTTTATCTTTAGTAAAGTATCTTGCGAAGCTATAAGTGTAGAGTCTGCAATTGTTAACGTGGGTATCGCACCACTAGTAATCGATACTGGGCCACGCCAAAAGTTCTTTCCTGAGGATACCGGGTCATTAGTCGCTACAACAAATCGGTATGTAGCACCGCTCGTAGCCTGTGAAAGGTCTATGGTAAAAATTAATTCTGTGCATTGCGGAGTTACACTTCCAGTTGGCAACGAACCAGAACTACCCTGCTCAGCCCAGATTACGACACC
>CAZHXE010000028.1:0-11795 GCA_964536005.1 uncultured Candidatus Saccharibacteria bacterium | reverse complement strand
AGCAGCTAGACCGCGTGAAGCAACTCGCCGACGAATATTCTCTTACAATCAATCAATTGCACACGCACATAGGTGTTGGTACCGACCCAGCCGAATGGGTCGGCGTTGCGCATGCCAACCTTGATTTGGTAGATAAACTCCCGGATGTTACATCCATGAGTCTTGGAGGCGGTTTTAAGGTCGGGCGCATGAGTCATGAGCCTTCGGCTGACATGGCAAAGATTTCTCAGCCAGTTTATGCACTGCTCGAGCAGTACGCCAAAACATCCGGTCGCGAGCTTAAACTCGAAATTGAGCCGGGCACCTTCATGGTTGCAAACACCGGTACGCTTGTAACTACGATTGTCGATATTAAGGACACCGGCCCAGACGGCTATAACTTCATAATCGTAAACGCCGGTATGGGCGAAATTATTCGGCCCACTATGTATGGTGCGCAACATCCGATCATTGTGGTGCCCAAGCACGATCAACCTGGTAGTAGTGCGGAAACCGAATATGTAGTGTGTGGTCATTGCTGCGAGTCGAGCGATGTTCTAACTGTCGCGCACGGAGCGCCTACTGAAATTGATCCTCGCCTGCTTCGCACCGCGTCAATCGGCGACTACTTGTGTATTGAAGGTGTTGGGGCGTACTGCGCCAGCATGAGCACTAAAGGCTATAATTCATTCCCTGTTGCCCAGGAGGTGTTTGTTGATTGAGCCACACATACACAAGGGTCTCGAAGTCATTACTTGCAAGACACAGGCAGACTGGGCGGAATGGCTAAAGGGCAACTGGCGTCAAGAAGAGGCTGTTTGGCTAAAATTTGCTAAAAAAGGTACCGACGCGCAGACGGTATCACCCGAACAAGCACGCGACAGTGCACTTTGCTACGGCTGGATCGACGGTCTGATTAACGGCCTTGATGAGACCTATTACCTACTTCGCTTTACAAAGCGCCGCCCAAAAAGTACATGGTCGAAGATTAACTGCGAGGCGGCCACACATTTAGTGCAGCTGGGCGAAATGTTACCGCCCGGCCAAGCCGAAATCGATGCTGCTCGTAAGGATGGCCGCTGGGACGCAGCCTACTCCCCTTCTGAACCGATCATTTCGGCAGAATTTAAGACTGCACTATCCAAAAACCCGCTTGCTAAACATTTCTTTGAAGGTTTAAGTAAAAGTCATCAGTTTCAGTATACCTATTGGATAAATGAGGCTAAGCGTCCTGAAACCAGCTCTCGTCGTATTGCTCAGGCAATTACTATGCTTAATAAAAATCAAAAACGTATGTAGTGGTAATAAAAATTGTACGGGCTGCCCGCTATCCTCGATGATATTAACGAGGAATCGCGGGCAGCCCTAGTTGCTACTTGGCCTGATTCGTCCCCTACTCGGGGCGCTGGCGTCGTTGCCTGCGTCGCCTTAGGCGACGAACCTTGCCGGTTGCCGTAGCGTGATGCTGACTGGTTGACGGTTGAGCCGTCTCACATTCAGCATCGAGCATCCGCCGTAAGTGTTGCACTTGCATTCCCGCCGACTCGGCCTCTCTTGTCCATTCACGCATGATCCACCCAGGGATCTCCTCGCCGAAAGCGGCGCGGAGCGTGATGAGGACGTCAAGAAGCTGCATTACTTGAGTCGGTTCTTGCAACATGGATGCTTCCTGCACCTCCTGTACTTCAGGTGGTGCGCCAAGCGGCGTAAATTTATGGCCGTTTGGCGCACTACCCCAGTTAGAAAGGAGATGCTTTGCAATGATTTAGCAATGTTAAAGTTTAATGAGAGTCTATATTATAACACTAATATTAATATAAGTCAATTTCAGGTTTCATAACTCCCCGCAGGGTCCTATAAACAGACTGTGGCTGCCGCAGGCAGCCAGCCGAACGCACCGTCACGGATCGCTGAGCGATCCTGACGCAGAGTGTGCTGTTTATGGGACCCTGCGGGGTGTTATGAATATGCTGATTATGCCAATTTATGTATACTGCAAGTACGAAACAACGTTAAATAGGAACCAACCAGCGTGGCAAAAAAAGCTGTTATCATCGGACTATCTTCCCAAGACGGATCATACCTGGCAGATTTATTACTTGAAAAAGGCTATGAAGTTACAGGCACAATTCGCCGTTCAACGCACTACCAACACCCAAACATCGAGCACCTGTATGGCAAAGTGCATATCGAAGCCGCTGATCTGACAGATGCTGGCAGCATAGAGCGTGTCATTGAGGCTGTTCAACCTGACGAGGTGTATAACATTGCGGCGCAGTCGATCCCTGCTGACAGCTGGACGCACGCAATTTACACTGGCGAGGTAACGGCGCTTGGCCCAGTACGTGTATTTGAAGCCGTGCGCAAGTTTGCACCAAACGCCAAAGTATACCAGGCTACAAGCCGCGAAATTTTGGGTGGTATTGGTGGCGACGACGAAGCAGCTACAGAAGAGACACCTATCTTTGCTAACAACCCATACGGTATTGCTAAGGCTTACGCGCACATGATGATCGGTTGCTACCGTGAGAGTTATGACATGTTTGTGTGTGGCGGTATTCTGTTTAATCACGAAAGCCCGCGTCGTAGCCTGCACTTTGTGACCCGAAAGATCACCGCCGGCGTAGCCTGCATTAAGAACAAGCCAGCGCAGATGCCCGTTAACGAAGCTGGTGAACCGCTCATTGGAACGGATGGAAAATTACATATGGGCAACCTCGACGCGATGCGTGACTGGGGGTATGCCAAAGAATATGCTGAGGCCATGTGGCTCATGTTGCAACAGGATACCCCTAAAGACTACGTTATAGGCACTAACACTTCTTACTCAGTGCGCGACGCACTTAAGATAGCGTTTGATCATGTCGGTCTTAACTGGGAAGATTACACAGTTGAGGATGAACGCTTTAAACGGCCTACCGAGATCAAAGAGCTGGTTGGCGACTACTCTGCTGCCAAGCGCGACCTGGGCTGGGAGCCTAAAACTAGCTTTGAAGATTTGATCAAGATGATGGTTGATGAGGATCTAAAACGTTTTAAATAACTCGTTAAAAGATATCTACAAAAACACCTCCTTTAACGGGGGTGTTTTTTTGAATGTGGACATCTTGTTTGCGCCTTATGCTTCTGTGAAGAAATAATGCGTAAAACCTTTAAATAACCCTTGTATAATGCATATGCTTCGTATATATTTAGATCATACATATATAAGTGTAGGGTAATTAGGGTGGCAAAGGGCAAATTTAGCCTCCTTGATTAAACAAAAAAGAGAAAGAGGAATTAAGAATGAGACGTGGGGCAAGATCATTTTTAGTGGTAAGCGTATTTTTGTTGGCGCTTTTACCACTTATGCGCAACCCGGGCATGGTGTATGCCGATCCCGGAAACTTTTCAGTAACGTTTGATTCAGCAAACGTAAAGCCTGGCCAGCAAGACGTGCCAATGTACATACATATTAATTCGAATGGTTCTGATGTTTCGTTTGCTGGCTGTGAGCTAGTAGTGGATGCAGATCAGGCAACCTTTAGCCATTCACTAGACGACAATGCGTCGTTTACATCGGACTTCAGTGGTCCGAACGGTTCTTTCGCAAGTGGCGGACCCGACGAAACAGCGTTCTATACGAGTGTTGGGGCTAATCCTGCAGTCGCCGCTTCAAGCAACATCGAGACGTATGTCATGTTCTATGACATTTCAGCATCCGCTACGGGAACTATCAATGTTTCTTTCGACACTGCGGACACTGGTTCGTGCTTGATTAGCGACGAAAACTCAACACCTCTATCAACAGTCAATGGTACAAGCGGCACACTCAACGTTAGTGGCGTGACAGTAACCGAATCAGGCGGCAGCACAAATGTTACCGAAGGTGGCGCGACAGACACCTACCAAGTGGTGCTCAATGCTCAGCCTAGTTCGAATGTCACTATTAACATCACCGATGACGCGCAAACCAACGTCAGCGCTTCTAGCCTAGTATTCACAAACAGTAACTGGAGCACTCCCCAGACTGTTACAGTGAGCGCACAGAATGATTCCTCGATCGAGGGCGATCATACCGGCACAATAACCATGGCTGTGAATGGTTCCAGTAACAGCCTGTATACGGGTCTCACCGTAGCAAGTGTTACTGTTAATGTTACAGATAATGACGGCCTGATTGCTGAATTCTTGACCGCATCTGCCAGTGACAACGAAGACACCGGTGGTAGCTTGCCGCAACTTCGTGTCTCGGGCGGAAACACAACAGGAGGCTCTGCTCAAACAATTCAAGTAACTGTTACTGGTGGAACTGCAACTGGTGGCGGAAGTGACTATACTTTCACCTCGCCTACTACAGTTACGATTCCTGCAGCCAACTACACATCCGGACAGACTATAAATATTACCGGATTGTCGATTGCCTCAGACGCAACCGTTGAAGCTAATGAGACCATCATCTTTGGACTCGCTAACCCATCCAGCGGCGTGGTAGTTGGTGATGCCGATGGTGCTTCCGGTACCGAAAGTGTCCATACCTACACGATAAATAACGACGACGGCCTCTTGGTTGAGCTTTCGGCTGCTACGGCAAGCGACAACGAAGCGACTGGTGGCAACGTCCCTACTCTAACCATCTCTGGCGCAGATACGACTGGCGGCAGTGACGAGACGGTTGACGTAACAATTCTTGGTAGCTCAACCGCCAACGGCAGCGACTATACGCTTGCAAGCGCAACGGTTACTATTCCAGCAGACGACTACTCCACTCCACAGAATATTAGCCTCGGCCTAACTATTAGCGAAGACGCAACTGTTGAAGCCAACGACACGATCAACCTGAGCCTGGGCAGCCCATCAGGTGGTATATCAGTCGGTGATGCAAATGGTAACTCAACAACTCAATCCACTTCTACCTACACGATTACAAATGACGATGAACTTACGGCTGAGTTTGAAGTAACTAGCGCCTCTGGCGGTGAAGCAACCGGCGCAAATATCCCAGAGATTTTGATCAGCGGCGATTCTGATGTCGCAACTACAATCCGTGTCGATGACCTGGACACCGGAACAGCATCGAGCGCAACAGACTACACAATTACTGACCCTGTAGACGTCCCTGTCCCAGCAGCTTCATACGATGGCACAACTGCTACTTCAATAGCTGTACCAATGACGATCACTAACGATCAGGTAGCAGAAGTGACAGAAACAATCAACCTGAGCCTAAGCGCGCCTGCTTCTAATGTTTCGCTTGCTGACCTCGATGCAGCGAATGGCACGGAGTCATCGCACACCTACAGCATTACTGATAACGATACACTGACCGTGGAATTTAACCTGGCAGCTGATGCTAATGATGAAGACAGCGGCTACACTCCGCAACTTCGCATCGGTGGCGCAATCATTTCCTCGCCCGCAACTGTGCAAGTGACCGTCACAGGCGGCACAGCAACTGGTGGTGGTAGCGACTATAGTTTCACCTCACCAACCACAGTCACTATTCCAATCGGCAACTACACATCGGGCACCACGCTCATTAATGTAACTGGTTTGTCGATCGGCGCTGACAGCTTGATTGAAGCAAACGAAACGATCATCTTTGGTCTTCAAAGCCCATCGTCGGCCATTACTCTTGGTGACGCAGATGGCGCAAATGGTAACGAAAGCGCACTCACCTACACCATCAACAATGACGATGGCCTGCTCGTTGAGTTCACGACTGGCGCAGCAAGCGATAACGAAAACACTGGTGGCAATGTACCGCAAGTGGTAGTGTCTGGTGCCGATACAACCGGTGGAGCCGACGAAACCGTAGAAGTAACGGTCACTGGCGGCACTGCAACTGGCGGCGGCGACGATTACGCTTTCACCGATCCTCAAACGATCACCATTCCTGCTGGCGATTACACTTCGCCGCAAACAATCGCGATTCCTACCCTGTCTATCGTTGGAGACACCAACATTGAGGCACACGAGACAATCACCTTTGGTTTACAAAACCCATCAGCCAACTTAACGCTTGGCAATGCTGACGGCGACGCTACAAATGACAGTACGCACACCTACACCATCAATAACGATGATGGCCTGCTCGTAGAATTCACAAACACTGCTGCAAGCGACTCAGAAGCTACCGGTGGCAACCTCCCGCAGCTACGAGTATCTGGCGCGGACATTACAGGTGGCGGCGGTGAAACTGTCGATGTGATCATAAGTGGTTCATCAACAGCAAACGGCAGTGACTATGCGCTTGCAAGCACAACGGTTACGATTCCTGCAGCTGACTACACAACTCCACAAAGCATCTCGATTGGACTGAGCATCACAAACAACGCAGTTGTTGAAGCTAACGACACGATCATCATGGATCTTGGTAATGAATCCGCAGGCGTATCGATCGGCGACGCCGATGGCGCAACTGGCATCGAAGATAGCCATACGTACACTATTACTAACGACGACTCAATGACCGTTGAACTCTCTGCTGCGACAGCAAGCGACGACGAAGCGACTGGTGGCAACATTCCAGTAGTACTCGTGAACGGCTCAAGCGACATCGCGACCACTGCTACCGTTGACGATAGCGGCACAGGTACGGCAACTGGTGGTGGAAACGACTACACCTTCACCGACCCTACTACTGTATCGATCCCTGCAGGCAGCTATGATGGAACTGTGGGCACCGGACGCTCAATTAACCTGACGATTGTAGATGACTCAACGACTGAGCCAGACGAGACCGCAGTATTCACGCTGGCAGCAGCAACTGGCACGACTCTTGGCGACGCAAGCGGTGCAGGTGGCACAATTTCGGGCCTCACCTACACTATCCAAAACGATGATGTTAACTCTGCCGATACAGATAATGATGGCATCTCTGACGATGTCGAGGACGATGGTCCAAATGGCGGCGACGCCAACGATGATGGCACACCAGATAGTCAGCAAGATTATGTCACAACCATCTTTAATAGTGTCGCTGGGGGCTACCTCACACTCGATATTGGTAACTCAGCTGTATGCACTGCAGTTGATGGCCTGGCTGTTACCGAAGAAAGCGGTCAAAGCTCACAAGATGAAGACTATGACTACCCATACGGTCTGATCGACTTCGACCTCACCTGCGCAAGTGCTGGCGTTGACCATTCCGTAACGATCATTCTTGACGAAGACTACGACACATCAGATTGGGTATTCAGGAAACTCAATCGTGGCACGGGCGAGTACAGCGCCTTCAACGACCCAGAGATTAATACAATGACTCGCGGTTCTGAGCGCTTCACTACCCTCTTCTACACACTTACTGACGGCGGCTCAGACGACGAAGATGGTACGGCCAACGGTGTCATCGTGGACCCACTAGGCATCGCAGAAGGCTCTGCACTAGCCGAGACAGGATCGAATATACAATACCCTCTCCTGATCGGTTCATCGCTCATGGCACTTGGATGGATACTGTCTCGCTTTACCTTTAAGCGGTACCGCTTCTACCGTTAAACAAAGATCAAAGCTATACTAATATAGTGGCATGCCCGAACTGCTTCCAGAGCTAACGGGCATGCGCTTTGTTATATAAAACGAATGCAAAAAGCTACAAATTATGCAAACGAATAAAATCGGCCGAAAACTTTTAGAACAGACGTACGTAACCAAACTCGAAGCTTTAGCTATTGCTGGATTCGTCGTCATGCTCATCGCATGGATTGTGCTTTGCTATGTACGCTCGCAATCAACCGCACTAACCGAATTAGAATCTTTGCTCGGTTCCAGCTTCTTCGATGCGTTCGAGCGGCTTAGTAACCTCATCTCTCATTCGCTTGCCGCCACAAACTTGTTTACGTCGCTTGTGTGGGCTCTTATCGGTTTCTTGGTGTACTTTATCATCTGGATTGTGCAGTCGCTCTTACTGGGCACGAAACAGACCGTACAGTTTACGGTTGGCTACATTCATCCCCCACTGTTCGATATTCGAAAGTATTTCTTCTACGCAGCTCTTGAGCGAGTTGTTTTTGGCCTGCTCATCGGGATAACCTTACTACTTGGCACGTTACTCACTGGTACGCTTATCCCTACCCTTTCAAGGTATCTTTTGACTGTTCTGCACGGCGAAAGACTCAGCCAATGGAGCCTGCAATTGGCAATGGCCGTGATGGCAATTTTTGCTCTAGTCCACTTACTTGTGGTTTGTCTGCGGCTGGCATCTAGCCGGTATTTGCGCCAAGAGCATTAAGAGCGATTATTAATTTGGTTGGTTTGTGTCGTTGGGCTCAGGGGGCTGTGATATTGAACTGCCTTCAGGATAAATAACTGTGGGTCCGACCTGGGCGGCAGGACTATCGGCTTTGCCATGTATGATGCCAACTTGCGCAACTTGCTTCTTACCTTCTTTTTGATGAGCACGTTTGTTAAGCAGCGCACGTGTACCAAGCCCAAGTAGTGCAAGCGTCGCAATGCCGGCTGCTACAGCTCCCACAATCGTTGTTACGCTATTGTTCTTTTCGTCGCGATTTTCGCGATTTTCTTCTGTTGCACTCTGTGAAACATCTTTGCTGTCGGAATCGGTCGTGTCGTTCTTTGTATCATCTTTGCTCCCGTTGTTAGACGTTGGAGTGTCTCCATCGTCTGTGGTGTCATCCGGTGTAGTATCGGGCGTAGTTGTGCCTCCGTTGTTCGTGGCGGGTTTATCGGTGCTTGGTGTATCTGACGGTGTCGATGGCGTGCCAGTGTCTGGCTTGGGGGTATTAGTGGTTGGAGCTTTGATTGTAATAGTTGCTCCGCTGGTGGAAGACAGTACGTCCGTAATATCAGAAACCCGTACTACTTTAGAATTAGCGCCAAAGCCTAAAGCTGCGCTGCCGCTGGTGCTTTTAGTTTTAAAGTTTAATTTTGTTACAAGAATTGATGAGCCTGAATGTGACGTGGCGCTGGCTCTCGTGAGCGTAATCGCTCCCCCTGTTCCGCTCTTGCCAGGAGCTTCAATTTCGAACTCAGTACTGGTTGCGTCAAAACTTACGAATTCTAGTAAATTTGAAGGATATGAGAGGTCTACTTCAACGGCATTTACACTTTCAGCTCCACTGTCTACATATATTGCAACTGAAAATGAAGTAGCATACTTTTGAGTGGCAGTAGCTGGCTCCACGCGCATTGTTACTGAGCTACCTTGCGCGGAAGCACCGCTACTAAAAAACAGCAATGTCAGTGCAGAACCTAAAGCAAATAGACTCAGTATTCCATTGGTCGCGTTTTGTAGCTTAGATATTGATTTCATAAGATGAGCCATAGTTTTTTAGGTATAGTGCCATTTTACTTTAAAACCCTAAGATTATTAAGAGTCATTTACGGATAGCGTTAGGGGCAGGCGCTGTTTCCAAGGTAGTCTGTTTGACTGACTGAGCCGCTATCGCTGGTCATGATGCTGCCAGTAGAATTGGGTAGCCAGTACCAGCCGTCATGTGCCGCGTTGCCATACGCAGCGCCAGATGGTACTGCCCATTTATTGCACTTCCACACGCTGCCGTTACTTGTCCAGAACGTTTGGGGATATAATGGACCAAATAGCACCGGCAATCGAGTTGAAAACGTGTTACCGGTAAACATCGTGTTAGGGGCAGGCGCCCACACCACAACAGTGTAGCCGAACCCACCAAGCAGATTATCTTTAATTGTAAAGTTACTGTAAGAGCCTGCCTGAAATGCTAATCCACTGGTATTGCCAACCGCCTCGATAGTATTATGGTCAACCACAACGTAAGAACCGGTTGCAGTACCTGAGAGCGACCCAATGCCGTCGGTGTGATATGATCCACCATCATCAGCAGCGTCGTGAATATAGTTATTGCGAAACACATGGGGCTTGCTCTGGGTTGAGCCTGCAATGTCTATAGCGTTTCCAAAGCCCCATAGGTCAGAATTTGTAACGGTAAGTTTACCGATATGTGAGCCCCATCCGCCTTCCGCATGAATGCCATATTGATATGATTGATTGTATGGTACTGGCGGTGCGCTCACTCCCGGCTCAAATGATGAATAATCAAAAGTGATATTGTCGCCGAACAACACGACAAGCGCATCCTCGACAGCAGTTCCATAAAAGCGACAGCCATAGCAAGTTACATTGCTGACTGATGTTGATTGCGAACCAAACCATGCGCCTCCAGGGAAATCCTTACACATGATTGTTTGGTTTGACTGAATCGTGCCACTAAAATTGGTGCGCGTCACGCCCTGGCAATCTGGCGCATTTTTATAGCCTGTATTGTGGGCACCGGGAAAACAGCCGCCCTTTCCATCAGACCCACCCGGTGTATTTGCAGGCTGCGGGCATGACGTTCCGCCAACGTTGGTGGCATCAAACTGCAGATATGATCCACCCGAAGCGTTTGCGTCGGTACCAACGCTAGTATCTTGCTCGCTCACATAGTTCTCTGCCTCGTTGGCCTTGGCGTTAGGTGAGATGGATGCAAAACTCGTGACTAAGGCGATCACACCGACAGTACCGAATATACCGACCATGACTCCAAGCAGCTTGCGATTTATGCGCTGTGATGGCGCAACTTGTCCACTATTGACTGTGGCATTCCTATTAGCTCTTGAAGGTGGATTTGACATGACTTTGTTGCGTAGTTTTATTGTCTTCATGCGTTACTCTGCTATCGCTTGCCCGTTATCTTCAAATGTATTGCCTGTCCAGCTCACCACTGAATTGTTATCTCTGATTAAATGCGTTCCCCACTGATATGAGCTTCTGTACCATTTGTTGTTAGTGATAGATACATCTGTTGCGTTATAGCCACCCTGCTCGTCAACATAGATAGTGTAACCGCCGCCACCTACCCAGTTTCCTTTCATTTCGACGTTATCGATGTCGCCCGCCCATGCCGTCAGGTTGATCGCGCCTGTGTCATCAAGCCAGTTGCCGCTGGGGTCAGTCATACGAATGTTATTGCCCCAGACTTTTATGTTGCTACCAAAGTACACTTCTATTCCGTCATAATGCGGGCCTGCTTGGCCGCCTGCTAGCTTGTCAAAGTAGTTAGCTTGTACAGTCGAGTTACCCCCGATAGTCATGCCGTTTTCCCAGCCATGTATATAGTTGCCGCAGGCAACAAGATCACCGCCGAGTATTCCTTCGTAACCCCCGTTAGTAGTATATATTTCGGAGTTTAAAATTTGAGTGCCGGTTTTTCCATCAGCAATACGAATACCCATTGCGCTGCTACCACCGGATGAATGAACCTTACTGTTTTTTATCGTGACATTGTTGGCATTTATATATATGTCACCGGTAACATCTTTAGCGTCTACAACGGTACCGTTTGTAGTAATGTTTAGGCTTCCACTGGCGGTAAGTGATGTGCCTGCGGGCACACCGGTATTAGTGCTATCTGGCTTAGAATTTGGTAGCGAAGGGAAACTACTACAGAAACCCTGTCGTATCACCCCCAACAGATACGCTGGTATCATCCCTGCCCCACTGGGCAAGTAGATAGGATAAGTCAAAGATGTTGACCCTGCCATCGTGGTTGAAGTCTGCCGTGGCGTTAGTCGTGTTCCATTTCGAAAGTAGGAATGACAGGTCAAAGATGTTAACTTTGCTGTCGCCATTGGTGTCTGCAATAGCGTTTGAGGCATTAGAAACTGTTACTTGGCGAGTTGTAGAGGTTGTAAGACCTGCCCCGTTAGTAGCAGCAACGGACAATGTCATGCTGCCGTTTGAGAAACTAAGTGTGCTCAGTGACCATTCATATGGGGCGGTGGTGTCTGTTATTTTTTTTTTTCTTATTCCGACCACCGAGAATTCTACTCTGGCGATATTACTCTCTGCGTCGCTA
>CAZHXE010000027.1:0-11936 GCA_964536005.1 uncultured Candidatus Saccharibacteria bacterium | reverse complement strand
TGTCGTGCGTAAAGCCACTGCTGCTGAAGCGGTTCAGGTGACTGAAGCTGCTGAGTCGGCCGCTGGTGATGGCGCGATCGACACAGAGACGACTGAAGTGACAGCTGAAGCTTCAATAGAAAGCGAGGAGGCCGAGCAAGTGCCTGTCGATCAGCAAGCAGCCTCCGCGACTAACATGAGTGATGTGGCCGACACAGGTACGGAGCAGCAGGCGCCGAGCGAAGTAGCTGGAGACGAAACTGCATTCAAGCTCAACGAAATGGCCTCAGCCCTTAAAAATCGCGGTCAGCAGACCGATTCCGAAGAGCAGAATGCGGCAAAAATCTATGACACTAAAAAATACCATGTGCCCATTAAGGTGAATCGGCACCATCGTAAGGCGGCTGTCCCATTGTGGGCAGAGATTCTCATTTTACTAGTCGGTGTTTTTGCGGCGGTTGCGTATGCGGCGTATAGCGACATTCTAGACACCTCTTCACTTCCATTCGTTTCGAACAATAGCAGCGAGTCTAATGCTGACAAAAAATCGACAGTCGCCGATACAACGCCAAACCAGCAGCAAATCCTGGCGCTAGGATCGGTTGATTTTCAAAACAAATTCAATACTGGTACCGCTCGTATCCAGTTTGAGCGGGGTGAATTTACGTATGATCTTCCTGCAACTTTCATGATTAGTGCCCGTGGGGAGGTGATCGTCGATTTTTTAACCGATGCGCAGAGTGCGCAGGTTGACAGTGAGCTGCTCGAGAACGTCAAGCCATTAACGTACCCTGCAACCAGTATCTTTGACAATACTACGAAAATTGAGTTCCTTCCAAACAGTGGTGTCGTTGGCCTAGTGACTCCCACGTCACTACTTGGCCTATCAGAAGCTTATACCGGTGCGAGCAACGATGTGAGCTTAGAGTATGCCGAGGACTTATTTAACACCTCGGAAAAGTGCGTAGCAGCCGTAAAGTCGTTTCGTGATTCGCTTGATGCAGCGCGCATTAGCGAGAGTTTAGTGTCGCAGGCTGTCTCTGCATCCCTGAGAGCTTACCAGGCAATAAACCCCGCGTGCCAAACAGCAACATCGAAAGATGCATTACAGACGCTTGCGGCTGACGACATTGCCACGCGCAAACTCAGCATTGAGCAGACCGATAAAAAGGTTACGGTGCGTGCTACAAGCGACTCTCTTGGCAATATAACGATTGAACTAAGCAACTTTGCCCTACAGCAGAACCTTGAAATTCCGGATATCGCTGCCACCTCACCCGAGTTCTTAGCTAATCGCGTGCTTGATATGGCTCTAATCGGCCAGTGTCCCGCCGATACATTCGCAACCTATACTGCTGGCGCAACGCTGCCGCAACTTGCAAAAGCCCAGTCTTGTCCAGTTATTGAGTAAATAACAACTTTTTATCGTGCGAAAATGCAATGAACTTACGCATATGTTTGCTACACTTTGATGGTTATGAAGCATATCCTTGATAATTTGAATGACGAACAACGCGAAGCCGTACTTGCAACGGAGGGGCCACTCTTAATCTTAGCGGGCGCAGGTAGCGGCAAAACCAAAACGCTCACGCACCGTATTGCCTATTTACTGTCTGAAAAGCACGTTCCGCAGGAAAGTATTTTGGCTGCAACTTTTACGAACAAAGCTGCTAAGGAAATGCGCCAGCGTATTGCCGAGTTGCTTGGCATGCCTGCCGAAAATCGCAGCTTTATGCCCTTTATGGGCACGTTTCATGGCCTCTGCGTGCGTATTTTGCGGCGTGACGCAGAGCATATTGGTTTGTCGCGGAATTTTGTGATTTTTGATACTGCCGACCAGCTGACTGCCGTAAAGCAGGCCATGAAGGAGCAGGGCGTAGCAGAAAAAGAATTTAGCGCACGCTCAATCCTTACGCTTATTAGTGGCGCCAAAAACGAAATGCTAGACCCTAAGGCTTATGAGCAATTTGCTACCACTCCTGTGCAACAGGTGGCAGCGCGGGTGTATAAACGCTACACGGAAATTATTCGGGCGGCAGAGGCGCTAGACTTTGACGATCTCATTAACAAGGTAGTTGAGCTGCTCTCGACCAATCCTGAGCGCAAAGCGGCATGGCGTAATCAATTTCAGTATCTTATGGTGGACGAGTATCAAGACACCAACGCATCGCAATACAAGCTCATTCAGCTGCTCACGAGCACACATCAAAACTTAGCAGTGGTGGGTGATGACTGGCAGTCGATCTATTCGTGGCGTGGTGCCGATTTTCGTAACATCCTTAATTTCGAGAAAGACTACAAGAACGCGAAGGTTATTAAGTTGGAGCGCAATTATCGTTCTACTCAGGCAATTTTAGACGGCGCGCACTCCGTTATCCGCAAGAATCAACAGCGCTCAGACAAGGAACTGTGGACGGAAAACGGCCAAGGCAAGCCGATATGTATTGAATCAACCATGGACGAGATCGCGGAAGGCGAGTTTATCGTGCGTATGACTAAGTCATATGTAGATCTCGAAGCACGACGCTGGAACGACTTTGCCGTACTATACCGCACCAACGCTCAGTCCCGCAGCATTGAAGACGTTTGCATTCGCTATGGCATTCCGTATCGCGTCGTGGGTGGCGTAAAGTTCTATGACCGCAAGGAAGTCAAAGATATTTTGGCGTACTTGCGTTTTATTTTTCAGCCAGAAGACGTGGCGAGTTTCCTGCGCATCGTCAATACACCAACACGTGGCATTGGTCAAACTTCAATTCAGCGTTTTATTGACTGGTCAAATGACAATGGCTTTACGTTGTGGCAGGGCCTACAAAACGTGACTGTTTGCCCGGTAATTACACCACGTGCAGTCAAAGCTCTGTCGGCCTTTTGCGAGATGATCCTGCGACTGCGCGAGTACAGCGAGGAGGCAAACGTTTCGGGCTTGATTGACGCTGTAATTAAGCGCATTCAGTACTTTGATTTTTTGGAAGATGGCACGGCACAATCTGCCGAGCGGGTCGAGAACGTACGCGAGCTGCAATCGGTCGCGCAGCTATACAACGACCAAGGGTTGGCTGGGTTTTTAGAGGAAGTGGCACTCATTGCCGATGTGGATACATATGACGAAAACTCCGATGCGCTGACGCTCATGACGATTCATGCTGCCAAAGGGTTGGAGTTCCCAGTTGTGTTTGTAGTTGGTATGGAAGAATCAATCTTTCCTCACTCTCGCGCGCTGTACGATGTGACCGAAATGGAAGAAGAACGTCGGCTTTGCTACGTTGCAATGACGCGCGCAAAGGAAGAGCTGTATCTGTTGCATGCCAATCGGCGCTTGCTCTATGGTGGCGTCCAGCATAATATTCCATCGCGCTTTTTAGCGGAAATCGATGGCGAGAGTTCGCAGATAGGGCATCATGAATTCGCGCCTGAGCGTTCATTTATGCCGCTAGAATCCCCAATGCCATTAGCTCCAGCAGCAAACTTCGAACCCTTCCAAACTGCTAGCGTCATGCCCAAAACAGCAGTTAAAGTCAGTGTTGGAGACAGAGTGCGACACAAAATTTTTGGGACAGGCGAAGTCGTTGAGTTGCAAGGGGATGTTGCCACAATCAAGTTCAGCGGCCGCGGACTCAAAAAACTCAATACCGCATTTGCTCCACTAGAGCTTATCTGATACTATCCTGGCTGCATTATGGCGCTTGTAGAAAAACTCGGTAAAATCCTGTATATCACATTTGGACGTGTAGCTCTGCCATTGGTTATTGGTGGCAGTCGCCGTACACGGGTCGTGCTGTTCAATAAGGCCAATAACAAAGTTCTCTTGGTACGTTCACTGATTTCAGACCAAAAGTGGCACTTGCCTGGTGGCGGTATGCACACAAACGAAAAAGCCGTGCACGGGGCGTTGCGTGAGCTGCGTGAGGAAGTCGGTATTGAGCTTGAGCCAAAACAACTACGGTTCATCTGTGAACAGCAGGAAAGCGACAAAGGTGCTAGATTTACTGTCTTTTATTACCAAGCGCGAGCTTTAAACCCAGTGATCGCAAAGCGTCGTTTTGAAATCATTGAAGCCGGTTGGTTCCGTCCTAATGACCTGCCCAAAAATACTGCCCAGAATGTTCCGGATGTGCTCGCTGCTGCTGTTGAGCAAAACAAGTAGCCTACAGTTCGCTTAAAATGCTCGTGTCATTTATTACAACAAATTTTCTACCTGATATAATGGTGGCGTGCCCGGAACAGATTGGTTACTACTGTAAAAGGCATAAGCAGTATAAGATATTTGACATTTGCCCACACAGGCTAGGGCTGCTACAATTAGCTCGCTTTAGTCTGGTACGAGTTTCATAGCTTGGCTAAATGTTTTCGTTTTGTCTTTGAATTAATGAGGTGATTGAAGTCTTTATGGCAGATATCCTTTTGCCACAAGTGCGTAAGCACTTTGGCTGGGTCATGATTACATGCATGGCTCTCTTTCTTATAGGTTTAGCGTTCCACGCGCGTCCAGTCGACGCGTCGAAGAGTTTGGTGACGGTATATGCCGATAACCAAGAACGCGTCATAAGTACAACCGTCATGACGGTTGGCGAAGCTTTAGAGCGAGCTGGTGTCCAGTTGGGTGAGCACGATTTAGTCGAACCCGGACTGGACTCTTTTATTAACGAGGCAGTGTTTAAGATTAATGTTTACCGAGCACGACCGGTCACGGTAGTAGACGGCACAAATCAGAAAACAATAATGAGCCCGTACCAAAGTCCGCGTCGTATCGCCGAAGAGGCAGGCTATAAGGTTTATGACGAAGACGCGTTTAGTTTTGAGCTGATCGACGACATACTTCAAACTGGCGCAATAGGCCAACGACTGGTAATTGACCGCGCAACACCGGTAAAAATTAATCTGTATGGTGATGAACTCATTCACAGAACACATTTAGATACTGTTGGCGAGGTGCTTAAGGAGGCTGGTATCGTAGTTGGCGATAGTGATACGCTAAAGTCAAAGCCCGACCAAGCGGTTGATGCCGATAAGCCTATCATGATTGTGCGCGAAGGTACCGACGTGGTGGTTGAAGAAGTGGCTGTTCCATTCGAAACAGAATATATCTACGACAGCAACATGTTTACGGGCGAGCGTCAGGTTAAGGAGCCCGGCCAGACAGGTACAGACTTAGTTACTTACACGCTTGAACTCGCTAATGGCCAAGAAGTCGCCCGAACTTTGAGCCAATCGGTGCGCAAGAGTGAGCCTAAGACGGAAATTGTGGTGGTAGGTACCAAGATTATTGATCCTGCTTCTAACACGGCGATTGGCCAGGCTATGGCCGCACAAAAGGGTTGGGTTGGGGCTGAGTGGCAATGCTTATACAGTTTATGGGAGCGAGAATCGCATTGGAATCACCTAGCTTCTAACGGAGGCAGTGGCGCCTATGGTATCCCGCAGGCACTACCTGGCTCTAAAATGGCGAGCGCTGGCGCCGATTGGCAGTCGAATCCGGCTACGCAAATTGCTTGGGGGCTATCTTATATCGAAGGTCGTCATGGAACACCATGCGGCGCCTGGGAACACTCTGAACTAAACGGCTGGTATTAATCCGCGTAACAACTTTCTGGGTTTGAACACTGCAAGATTAGATCAAAGACTGTTACTATAGCTGCTATGAAATATAGACAGCTGCACGATGCGTACGTGGTGCGTTTTGAAAAAGGCGAAGAGGTCGTCTCTTCGCTCATTACCTTTGCCAAGCAGCACAATATTGTTGGCGCATTCCTGTATGGTCTGGGTGGCGCGCTATCGGCGCGCTTGGCGATGTATCTGCTCGACGAGCAACGGTATGAATACACAGACTTTACTGGACCGCTTGAGATTGCTTCACTTACCGGCAATATCGCTCGAAAAGCAGACGACAGCGTACATGTGCACTGCCACGCAGTCATTTCTTCGCGCGACCTAGCTGCTCACGCTGGTCACCTCGCCGAGGTAGTCGCAGGGGGTACGGTCGAGATATTTATTGACCTGCGTACGCAAGCGATGCGTCGCATAGAGGATCAAACAGTAGGCCTAGCCCTGTTGGATTTGAATCATCATGACCCAGCCGAATAAAACCCTAGGACAGCATTGGTTGCACGACGAGGCGTCGTTACAGGCGATGTGTGATTACGCTGAAGTTAACGCAGAAGATCTTATTTTGGAGGTCGGCCCTGGTCTTGGTACGCTCACAAGATATCTACTCGAAGCTGCCTCTCATGTGGTAGCCGTCGAGTATGACGAGCGTTTACTTGCCGATTTACGCGTGAGCTATCCTGAACTGGAACTCATTCATGGCGACATCCGTACGTTTGATGTGTCAAAACTCCCGGCAAATTACAAGGTCGTCGCCAATATCCCATACTACCTTACGTCCGTATTGGTGCGCAGATTGTTAGAAGCTAGCAACCAACCACAAAGAATTGTACTGCTTGTGCAAAAGGAAGTTGCAGAACGTATGGCTGCCGCACCTGGTCAGATGTCGGTACTGGGCGTTATGTGCCAGTTTTATGGTGATGTGCGGCTCGGAGATGTTATACCAGCTGCATTATTTGAGCCGCCTCCCGAAGTTGATTCACAAATTGTTATTCTTGACCCACACCAGACACCTCCGCAGGTTGATACAAAGCGTTTTTTCAGGCTGGTTAAGGCTGGGTTTGGTGAGCGCCGTAAAAAGCTCAGCAACTCACTGTCTGGGGGGCTGCATATATCAAAGCCAGAAATCGAAGCCTCGCTCGAGCAAGCAGATATAGCAATTGGTGCACGTGCACAGGAACTGAGCGTAGATGATTGGCTGCGACTTTTTGCGATCATTGATGCTAAAATGACTATGAATCGCTAATTTTAAAAGAGAGGGAAATATCAATGGACGATAACACACAACAGCCACAAGATGACCAGCCCGTGCAACAGGATGATAACGGTGCGGACGGTGTCTTAGACGCAATCAAGAATGTCATTCCTGGCGACACGGACGACCAGCTGATCGATAAAGCTAGTTCAGCAATGGACGGCATGGGCGATAAGGCTAATGAATGGACCGAAAAAGCTACCGATGCTATTCCAGGCACACTCGACGATAAGTTAGTAGATGGCGTTCAGTCTGCTGGCGATAAGGCCGGTGATTTGATGGATAAGCTCAAGGACATGAATCCATTCGATAAATCTGATGACGAAAACAACCAACAATAAACCGTCACTTGATCCCAACAAACACAAACCACTGTACGTAAAGAGTGAGTTAATTGGGTTTCGACATGGGTTTTTCAGCAAACTTGGCGGCGTAAGCGTCGGCAAGTTTGCTGGACTTAATGCCACGGCACGGCTGGGTGATGATGAGGCTATTGTGGCCCGGAACCAGGCCATTGCGCTCAATGAGCTTAATTTTAAGCCCGAACAATTTGCGTTCATTAACGGTCTTGCACATGGCAGCAAGGTGATTGATGTGAGCGAAAAAGGGGCCGGCATGGGCTTTACGGGCTACGATATTATTATGACTGCCGCGCCACGCGTGGTTATTGGTCTAGCGGTGGCTGATTGCTTACCTATTATTCTGGCATCTGAGCAGAAGCAGGGGGTTGTGGCGATTGCACACGGCGGTTGGCGCGGTCTGCACGATCAAGTCGTGGTAAAGGCAGTACGGGCAATGCAGGAGCTTTATGACGTTGATCCAAGTTCCATAAAGGCGGCCATTGGACCAGGCATTAGTTTGGAAAGTTATGAATTCGGGCCAGAAGCGTATGACCTGTTCAGTCCACGATACGTTGAAAAAATCGGCAAGAAGCCGCATGTCAACACACTGCTCATGGCAGAGGATCAGCTAGCTGAAGCAGGTGTAAGGCAGATTGACGTTATTCCAATTGACACGTTTAGTGACGAACGGTTTTACTCGGCACGACGCGAGGGCACCGTGTCTGGGCGCAACTTAGTTATCGCCAGCCTCTGAGTTAGTGAAGAGAGCTGTAAAACGCTTACGCTTTTGGACTTTTGAGTAAACTTAAGTACAATAGCAATGATGAAAATTGCACGTATTGTCGCTGCATTTGTTTTCGTAGTGCAGCTTTTTCTACCACTATCCGCGTATGCCGCTGACTCGGCATCTTATTCGTTTGCTACAACAATCAACGTTTCAGAAAACTTTAGTGCTACTGTCCGCACGATTGTTGAAGTTGATACCTCCGTCGGCGCACTGCCGTCAACGCTGCTCATTCCGGCCTATGGAACAAATCTT
The DNA here is from genome assembly GCA_964536005.1 of uncultured Candidatus Saccharibacteria bacterium. Taxonomy (GTDB): domain Bacteria; phylum Patescibacteriota; class Saccharimonadia; order Saccharimonadales; family JBPEXE01; genus CAZHXE01. The sequence continues at coordinate 3,718 of CAZHXE010000027.1, read as the reverse complement.
TCGAGTATTAACGCGAATCTGGCCGACAACAAGCCCCTTACTATCGAAGCGCGTGACGATAAGCTGTCCTTGCTTATGTCTCCGGCTAGCAACTCCTCTTCGCCACTTATCTCCTTTGAAGTAAGCTACACAACGCAGATTGCCAAGCGACTTGGCAAAAGTGCGCTTGTAACTATTCCACCCTCCAACTACGAAGGCTTAAAAATTAGCAAGGAAAGCCTAAGTATTAATTCAGACCCGTCGCTGGGCATTCCGCTTGTGCGCGGCGGCAAGCCTACCTCAAGCCAAGAGGGGATTGGCACAATATCCCACACCTGGTCGAGTGAGACTGGCGCCATTAAGCAAGCATCTGGGCTGTTGTATGGTGATAACGCCGTTGCAAAGCTGACATTCAAAACCACTTTGCAAAACGATGGGTTATGGTGGAAAACGACCTCCGTTACTCTGCCTCCTGACACAAATCAACAGCGGATATTTGTTACTTCGCTAAGTCCACAGCCTAAAACGCTCAAGCTCGACCGGGATGGCAATATGATTGCAGAGTATCGTTTAGGCCCCAGGCAAAAGATAGACGTAACAGCCGAAATGACTGCCTCGCTCAACAACTATGTATACAAGCTGGAACAGGGGTTGTCGCTCGATACCATTGATCGCGTGTTGGTTGAGCGCTACACAGTCCTCAATAGTGCCTGGAAAGACGGTGATTTTGAGGCGGACGACGAAGTTGCGGACGATACAGCAAAATTGATTCAGGCTGTATATAACACCGTTGCAGCTGAAAAAATTGATGGCGATGATGACTACCAAGTTGCACAAACTCGTGCCAATATGTTGATTGGTGAGCTGCGTGCCAACAAGATTCCTGCTAGGCAGGTATTTGGGGTAGCTTTTGGTGACGGTAAACGCACGCTAGACCAGGCCAAACCACATGCTTGGGTGGAGGCATTTATGCCAAGCTCGGGCTGGATCACGCTTGATCCAAATTTTGAACAGCATGGTAATTATTTTGGGGTGGCTGATGCGCAGCGTATTGCACTCGGGCTGCGTGGCTTTGACGCAGATTTCCCACCTGATAGCGCAAAAAATTACACAATTTCCTATGTAGATGAAGACCAGCCTGCAACGCCAACCATGCAACCTGAGCTCAAAGCCACGAAGTATATGATATTGCCTGGGGTTGCTTTAGAAGTTATTAGTGTCGATATGCCAGCAGGAATGATAGTCGACAACGCAGGCGTGCGAGTGGGTGATGCGGGCGCAATTCATCATCTTGGATCGGTTGCTCCATTGCAGAAAATTCGACTGCGCTCATTGGGTCTTTTAGCGTCGGCGTTCTCGAGTGAATCGGTGATGTACGGTATTTTCCCAAATGGACAAGCCGGTGAGGGATCACAAGAAGTCGCCAAAGTCACTTCCTCTGTAAGCTACCTTCCAATGCTTGGGCTGATCGCCGTTGGCGTTTTATTGTACGTTTCCAAGTTTGGCATTCATACGCTCAGGTCAAGGCTAGGTGCCCATGGCTCCAGCACCGGAGGCAATGCCACGCAACCTGCCGCTAAAGACAGTCTAGTGGTCTCGTCGGATGTTAGCGGAGATTCAATCGAGGCGCTTGATATGCTTCCGGAAGAAGAGTTTGAAGATGAACCGGCCGACGACGTAACAGATGTGAAGGATGCGCAGGAAGTTGAGGAACAACAACCTCCGGCAGCAAAGCCGCAGCAAATTATGGTACAAACGCCCATGCAACAACAGCCGCTTTCATCGGATAAGCCACGGCTCTCGGCTCTAAAAGCAATGCCAATTGAGCATGCACAAACGGCTAGCCCACGGCTTGTTCAGCGAGAAATTCGCCGACGGCGTCCACCGTTGATTCAATAGGCACTCCTGGCTCGCTTTGCTCAGAAGTCTGATCATTTGATAGAATAAAACCTCGTACATCCGTAACACACAGAACTGATTACAGACCAAAACTCGCTAAAAGCGTGTAGAATGGTCTTATTATAGGAAGAAAGGCACACGTAACACTCATGAATAATGAACCCTATTACATCTCAACTTCTATTCCGTACGTAAATGGAGAGCCCCACCTGGGACACGCCATGGAGTTTGTGCTGGCGGATGTAATAGCGCGCTACCATAAGCAATATGGCCGCGATGTGTTTTTCTCGACTGGCACTGACGAGCACGGCGGCAAGATCATGGAATCGGCCGAAAAGGCCGGTCAAAGTTTTGAGGCTTTTACGACCCAAAACTCACAACACTTTAAAGATTTAGCTGCCCAGCTCGAGGTAAACTATACCAAATTCATTCGTACGAGCGACCCAGACCACGAAGCACGTTCTGCGTTGATCTGGCAAGCACTTGGCGAACATATTTACAAAAGCAGTTACGTGGGCATGTATGACCAAAAGGAAGAGTCATTCTTAACACATGAAGAGGCCCGCGAGATACAAAAAACTGACGCTACTCGGTACGCTACCTTTAAAGAACTCGAAGAAGAAAACTACTTCTTCAAGCTCAGCGCTTTTAACGTGCCACTAATTGAGTTGATTAAATCCGACAAACTCAAAGTGATTCCAAATGCTCGCAAGAATGAAGTACTGTCATTCCTAGAGTCGGGTCTGCAAGATATCAGCGTTTCGCGTCCAGCAGACAAAATCTCTTGGGGTATCCCTGTGCCTGGCGACCCAAAGCAGACGATGTATGTATGGTTCGAGGCACTTATGAACTACATCACAACGCTTGGGTATCCAAATGGGCCAGACTATGCACGTTTTTGGCCTGCGAATGTACAAGTGGTTGGCAAGGATATAACTCGTTTCCACGCCGTAATTTGGCCGGCTATGCTCATGGCGCTTGGTATCGAGACTCCGAAGGTCCTGTACGTGCATGGCTTCATCAACGATGCTAATGGCGAGATAATGAGTAAATCTAAGGGCAACGGTGTCGCCCCGTCAGAAATCATCAGTGAGTACGGCTCTGACGCGTTTCGTTACTTCATTACGCGCCACATTCCAAGTGGTGAAGATGGTAATTTCTCTTGGGAGCGCTTTGAGACTGTCTATAATACCGAGTTGTGCAATGAACTTGGCAACCTGGTACAGCGCGTTGTAAGCATGATCAACTCCTACGAGGGTGGCGTTATTGGCAATTTGCCCGAATCGATGCACGACATTGCTCCGTATCACGACTTTTTTGAGGATTATCGTTTTGACTTGGCGCTTGATTACGTCTGGACGCTCGTTCGTGGCCTTAACCAGTACATAGAAGAAGAAAAGCCCTGGCAAATCGCTAAAACCGAAGACAAGGAACACTTGCAGGTCATACTCGCATACGTCGTTTCTTCGCTCTTGCAGGTGGCTGATCTAATCCAGCCGGTTTTGCCGCACACATCTGCCGAAATAATAAAGACATTTGGAGAGGGTGCTATTCACCCTGAAGCTGGCCATCTTTTCCCTCGTATTAACAAATACACACAACCCGGTAAACAATAAATAGGGCGGGTTACCTCTGTTGTGCTGATTGACACCCATTGCCATATCCAAACTGCCGACTATGGTTTAACGACTGAAGAGGTGCTGAAAAACGCTCAAACTGCCGGTGTCGAGCGATGTATTGCCGTTGGAACGACAGTCGAAACTTCAGCAGAGGCCATTGCTTGTGCCAAAAAACACAAAGAGGCTGTCTTCGCGGCTATCGGCTTGCATCCAAACGATAC
>CAZHXE010000026.1:0-12950 GCA_964536005.1 uncultured Candidatus Saccharibacteria bacterium | reverse complement strand
GTCTAGGCTACCAGGTAATGCGCAGTATTGAGGAAACTGGCCTAAGCGACTTGTTTGAAAAGAACTTCGATATTAGCTTTGAATTGTTTAGTACATTACAAACCGCTGGATACGAACTAGAAGCGCAGTATGCAGTACTGAATGGCCACAGGGCGCGTTGGCAGAACAGCTCTCAGCTGAATGAATTTATCGCAAATGTTGACATGCAGCATACTCGTTCAACCCGCAAGCTTGCACATATGTTGCTAGATACACTTAAAGATATATACCCATTAACTAGCGAAATTCTTGACGCTCAACTTATGGTTGGCGAATAGGTATTGTCATATATTTATACATCTGTTATGATAACTAAGCTTATAGCCAGTGACAGTAGCGGCGCGCAAGTGCTTAATTATGCTACCGAGGTGCCGTGTTAGATTTTTTAACTTTGGCCCTCTTGGCCAAAGTTTTTTTGTTCATTAACAATGTAGTAGCAATAATAAAAGTATAAGTAGGAAGATTATGGCTCAAAGTAGAGAATCGAAAGAAAAAGATCTTGTTGAACTCACTGAGTTATTTGCTTCATCTAAGCTGACTGTAGCTGCAACGTATAGCGGTCTGTCCGTGTTACAGCTTCAGGAGTTACGTCGCGTTGCTGCGGAGAATGGCACGACCATTCGCGTGGCAAAAAACCGACTCGTTAAACGAGCGGTGAGCAAAAACGAACAGCTCAAATCAGCAGATGTTGCAGACCTCAAGGGTCAACTACTGTACGCATTTAGCGATACAGACGAACTAGCACCTGCACAGGTATTGCATAACTTCGCTAAGGCAAATCAGCAGCTTGAATTCGTTGCTGGTATCAATGCAGAGGGTGAAGTATTCAATTCCGAGCAAGTGAACGCATTGGCAACATTGCCTACCAAGGATCAACTTCGTGCCCAACTGGTTGGCACATTGGCTGCACCGCTCAGCGGTTTGGTCACCGTTCTTTCCGGCAACCTTACTGGACTCATGAATGTCCTAAATGCCCGTAAAGAACAATTAGAAAGTAACTAAATATATACCAAGCTATATAACAAGTATATTTAGTTTTCGCATCACAATCATCCAATTGGCCACCGATGGTGTGCAATATAGGAAATTGTCGTCAATATTTGAACATTAAGAAAGGTTAACAATAATCATGGCAGAAGAAACCACTAAAGACACAGTAGAAAAAGCAGAAATCCCACAGAAGTTCGAGAAGCTCGTCAAGGAGCTTGACGGTCTTAGCGCACTTGACCTCTCAGAGCTCGTAAAGGTACTTGAGGATCACTTCGGCGTTTCAGCTGCTGCTCCAATGGCAATGATGGCCGCTCCTGCAGCTGCAGGTAACGACGGTGCAGAAGCAGAAGCTGGAAAGAGCAATTTTGACGTTGTCCTTAAAGATGGCGGTTCACAGAAAGTCGCTGTAATCAAGGCAGTTAAAGAACTCACCGGACTTGGACTTGGTGAAGCAAAAGCTATCGTTGACGGCGCTCCTAAGACCGTTATCGAAGGTGCAAGCAAAGACGACGCAGAAGCAGCTAAAGCTAAGCTTGAAGAAGCTGGCGCAACTGTAGAACTAGCGTAAGTAAACCCTTCTTGCGTACAAAATGCCCGCACGGCTCAATGAGCTAAGCGGGCATTTTGTTTTATAGAAAGTTATAATACTTCGCTTATATGGTATAAGTGCTTCAAAGTATTGACTGCTGAGTTTTGAGGTGTTACTCTTGAGGTAATAGTTGGTTAAACAAACAGTCTAGAGCGTATGTCGGAGTTACCAGAGAAACAAATTAAACGCTTAAGAGGTCTCATCACCGAAGCTGAGACAGCTTTAGCATGTGCTAAAGAGCTACTCGTTAGTCTTGTTGGTGACGACCCTGTTATAACCGAAAATATCAAAGAAGAGATAGCAGGCAAAGTGCTTGAGGGTGTGTTTGATGGTCAGAGTATGATTGGCCCAGACGGTAAGACGTACCCAGTACCTGCAAACTATGCCTCTAAATCAAAGTTAGTTCAAGGCGATATCCTTAAGCTTACCATTGCCGATGACGGTAGTTTTCTGTATAAGCAAATTGGCCCGGTACCGCGTAAAACAGTCATCGGTGATTTAGTCCAGAACGACGGTCACTACTATGTTAACGTCGGCAAGGACACCTATAGAGTCTTGTTGGCCTCGGTCACATATTTCAAAGCAAAGCCTGGTGATCAGATTAGTGTTGTAATCCCTGAAGAGACGGCCGAGAAAGTCGAGTGGGCTGCTATCGAAGCGGCACTTTAAGTTACGCATCCTTAAAGAAGTTTATGGCATCTCGCTCACGCGGGATGTTTTCTTTTACAGACGTGTTTTTCCACGTCTTGGGCACAGTCTTTGCTATGATGTCAAAAAGACATGTGATGTTTAGTGGAATGATTTGGGTATAATAGTGTCGATATAGACGAAGTGATTGGGGATATGTGTGAGCGATACAGATAAGCGGCAGCATGTTGCGCTGTACAGGAAATATCGAAGCAAAAGCTTTGATGATGTGGTTGGTCAGGAGCACATTACAGTGCCGCTACAACGCGCTGTCGAACAAGGGCGAGTGTCGCACGGATATTTGCTTGTTGGCCCACATGGTGTCGGTAAAACATCGGTGGCCCGTATATTTGCCCATGCTATCAATAATTTGCCATATGAAAGCGAATCTAACCATATAGACATTATAGAAATTGACGCTGCGTCGAATAGAAGAATCGACGAGATACGCGATTTGCGCGAGAAGGCGTACATTAGCCCAGTCCAGGCACAGTATAAAGTCTACATTATTGATGAAGTGCACATGTTAACCAAGGAGGCCTTTAATGCTTTGCTCAAAACACTAGAGGAGCCGCCTGCACATGTCGTTTTTATCTTAGCTACAACTGAGCTACATAAATTGCCCTCGACTATTATTTCACGCACACAGCGCCATACTTTTAAACCGGTTAACCAGGCACACATGGTTGAGCGTCTGAAAAGAATTGCCGATGCCGAAGGTATCAGCATTGATGAACCTGCCCTTGATTTGATTGCAAGCCATGCCAGGGGCAGTCTACGTGACGGAGTCAGTTTACTCGACCAAGTTGCGAGCCTTTCACTTGAAATAATCGGAGTTGAGGATGTCGAAGCAATGCTTGGCCTTGCGTCGACAACACAGATATCGGCCTTACTTGAAGCTACCTTATCCGGTGATATTTCCGGCACCTCAGAGTCACTACGAGCCATTTTATTTGCCGGCGCTCAGCCAGAAATTATTGCTTCACAGCTCGTGCAGCTTTTGCGCGAGCATTCAGCATTTCTTTCTAATATTCTGCTCGTTGATGCACTGCTTGGTGTGGCCAAAAGTGCCTCGCCGGATGTACGACTTGAAATTGCTCTATTGCAACATTGCTTACCGGTTAATGGCGTCGGCCTGTCCCAAACGACGGATACCACCGCACTGCCTGAACCTACTGTTGTTGTGACTGAACCAGAAATTCCTCAGACACATAAGGAACAGACGCCCCATGCCACACCGGAATCATCTATGCGCGAAAAGCAACAGATTAAGCCTACAAGTCAACGTGCACACAGCGATCAGAGAGAAGAAAAGTCGGAGCAGGTCGCAGCGAGCGCTAATAATAAACCAGCAAAGACGACACCACATGTCGGAGCGCTTACCGAAGATGCATGGCAGAAGGTTATCGAGTCCGTAAAGAGCCGTAACAATGCCATAGCATCAATTTTAAGAGGTGCCAAAGTAACCTTTGATGACACGGCGTGTAATGTAATGGTTGCATTCTCCTTTCATAAAAAGAAGCTGGAAGCGGCAGAGACACTTACTATGATCAGTGATGCTAGCATGGAAGCAATTGGCCGCGAGCTGTCCTTGTCGGTTTCTGTAGGCAAAGTACAGGCGCGAGCTGAACAGCCGAGTCACGACACCGCTCCAAACCAAGAAGATGATCTTGCAGATAAAATAATTGCCACTTTTGGTGGTGGTGAAAAACTGGAAATGTAAATGGACGAACATGGACAGCAACCAGCCCACCCTACAGCGAAGCTGCCACCACAGAACGTGGATGCTGAGGCGAGTTTGCTTGGTTCAATCTTATTGGATAGTGATGCATTGGTAAAAGTTGCCGATGTTGTAACGGAGCACGATTTTTACGATCCAAGGCACCAGTACATCTATGCTGCAATATTGATTTTATTCGAAGCTCGTAAGCCAATCGATGTATTGACTCTCTCTAACCAGCTTAAAGAAACTGAGAAGCTCGATTTAGTCGGCGGCAGCTCGTATTTGGCAGACCTAACAAATATGGTTCCAACCGCTTCGCATGCACATCATTACGCTGAGATCATATCCCAAAAAGCGACTCGTCGCAGGCTTATTAAGGCAGCTGACGTGATTGGTGGCTTAGGTTACCAGGAAGATAAGCCAATCGGAGGATTACTAGAGCAGGCCGAACAACAACTATTCGCAGTATCGCAAAAGTTTGTTAAGCAAGATCTTACCTCGGTAGAGGCCATCTTGTCCGAAAGTTTTGATAGACTCGACGACCTTCACCGTGACAAATCGGCTCTACGCGGCGTACCGACTGGATTTAAAAGCCTAGATAATATTTTGGCAGGCTTGCAGCCATCTGATTTAGTTATTCTCGCCGCGCGTCCATCAATGGGAAAGTCTACGTTCGCCATGAACATCGCACACCATGTTTCTACAAAGGGTGAGTTAGCCGTTTTGGTTTTTAGCTTGGAAATGAGTAAAGAGCAACTAGTGGACAGGCTTTTAGCTGCCGAAGCAGGAATTGACGCATGGAATATTCGTACAGGTAATTTAAGCGATCAAGATTTTGAGCGCCTTGGCCAGGCGATGGGCACACTTTCAGAAGCACAAATATTTATTGATGATACTCCTGGTATAAGCGTACTAGAAATGCGCACCAAGGCTCGCAGGGAACAGCATCAGCGTCCACTAGGGCTTATTTTGGTCGACTATTTGCAGCTCATGACTGGATCAGGTTCTTCTGGTGACAACCGAGTGCAGGAAATTTCCGAAATCTCACGCGGCCTTAAGGCAATAGCTCGTGAATTAAATGTTCCAGTGATAGCTTTGTCGCAGCTATCACGCTCTGTCGAGAGTCGTACGCCGCAAATCCCGCAGCTAGCCGACTTGCGCGAGTCAGGATCCATCGAGCAAGATGCTGATGTTGTTATGTTTATTTATCGTGAGGACTACTATAATCCGGAGACGGAACGCCAGCACATAACCGACATCCTTATCAAAAAACATCGAAATGGTCCAACTGGTGGCGTAGAACTCTACTTTCACCCAGATCTTCTGCAATTTAGAGATATCGAACGCCGTCCAGGAGAAATCCCTTCGAACGTATTCGAGTAGCGATACAGAAGCCATGTTGCGCCAAACTTTATTTTTGTGCGGATAGAGTGCTATACTGACCGTAATTGAACGTGGCTTATTGTAGAGTGGGATGCTATGAAAATTGATGATCTTCAGACTTTTGTTGTGTATCGCTACCGGTACATAATTTCCTACATAACTGTTGCGTTTGTTAGCTTATTCGCAATCTTCTTTAAGTTAGATACATTATTGCCTGGAATATCCCAAACTGAAGCAATTTCGGGGATAGCGAACTCTAATGTTGATAGCGTGGCCCAGAATGCAGTCAATCTTCCGTACAATCTGTTGCAGTGGTTTAGTATTGAAATTCTCGGTCCAAGCGCGCTTGCCTTACGTCTGCCGAGTGTGCTGTTTGGCTTACTCTCGCTCATGTTGCTCTTTTCGCTGCTCCATTTGTGGCATCGAGAGAAAATTGCGATATCAATTGTGCTTTTTATGGCAACTTCAAGCTGGTTTCTAAATTTTGCACGCTCGGGCGAGAGTAGTATCTATCTGTGTTTCGCAATGGTGTCGTTACTATTTATAACCTCGCTGATGCGTCATTATGAGCAGAACTTTATTACCTCTGCACTAATGGTGCTGGGAATAATGCTCACCTTGTATGCACCATTCATGATTTACCTATTAATCCTCTTTAGTTTTTTGTATTACAAACAGATATTTAATATGGCTAAGGGCCTAAGCAATGTCCGCTTAGCAGCACTTCTAGCAGTTGGTGGCATCTCATTATTGCCACTCGTGTATGGGTTTGTGTCTGAGCCGGATAGTATAAAACTCTGGCTCGGCTGGGACGGCAGCGTTCATAGTGTTCTAGACTACTTTAAAAACATTAATAACTTCGCCTCGCATATTTTCTGGCGTAGTGCAGACATGCCAGAGCAACATCTGGCCAAAATTGCTATGCTCGACTTATTTACTGCTACCATGGTAGCGCTTGGCCTGTACCACTATGAGCAACATCATCATTTTCTACGTACTCGCTTTTTGATATATGGATTTGGTGTAGTCGCGCTCGCCATGGGCCTTACTAGTTCTTCGTACAGCTACATTATAGTAAGTCCGCTTCTGTATATCTTCGCGGCAACCGGTATCGTAACCTTACTGAAGCAATGGTATAACATCTTTCCAATCAATCCACTGGCTCGAGCACTCGGCCTGTTGCCACTAATGATAGCCATAATTATGACGAGCCAGTACCACATGCAGCGATATTTTTATGCGTGGGCCTCTAACCCAAATGTGCGCCAGGCGTATCCACCCGAGCCAGTTTTACTACGCAATGATGTTCAGTCGCTACCGAATGATCGTTCAAAAATAGTTATTATTATCCCAGCAAGCTTGAACACAGAGACTAGTTTTTTGCTCTACCATGAGCAGCGACCGATTGAACTTATCACAGATACCAATAACATCACATTGCCATCCGCAGATAGTAAGGTTACCCTATACATACATGGAAGTATTCCGAAGCCAAACCTTACGGGTACGAAACTTAGCGAGAGGCAAATCCTCACAGACCGCCAATCTCTTCCTGTAGGCTTCAATGTTATCGAAAGCTAACGTATACTATTTAGGTATACTGAAGAGGAGACATACATGCTTGACCAAGCCAAATTAGTAATGAAGATGAAGAAACTGCAAAAAGAGCTTGCAAAAGAAATTATTGAAGTTGAAGCCGGCGACGGAGCAGTGAAAGTTAAAATCAGTGGTGAGCAGAAGATTAAGCGAATTCAAATTGACCCTGAGATGGTTGATCTTGAGAATATTGAAGAGCTTGAAGAGTGGATTCAAGAAGCTGTCCGCGAGGCCATCAACAAGTCGCAGCAAGTTGCTGCCGACAAAATGAAGCCAGTCATGGGCCAGCTCGGCAACCTAGGACTCTAAGAAGTAATTTCGTGGATGCGAAATGAGTGCCCAACTACCTAAGGCATTACAGAAGCTGATCGAAGAACTCGCCGGATTGCCCGGTGTTGGGCCACGAACGGCAGAGCGGTACGCGTACAGTATCCTAAACAATAGCAGTGTTAAGGCCGGCCGGTTAGCTGCAGCAATACAAACTCTGCATGCCGGCGTAGGCCGTTGTCCTATTACGTATGCGCTTATTGACAGTACCGAAAAGGTGTCGCCGCTTTATAGCGATCCAACCCGAAACAAACAACAAGTTATCGTCGTCGAGAATCCATTTGATGTGCTCTCGATTGAAAAAACTGGCCAGTACCATGGTACCTATCATGTGCTAAATGGGCTATTGTCGCCAATTGACGGTATCGATGCCTCCCAGCTGACCATTTCGCAGCTTGTTGACAGAGTACGCTCGGATAACATAGAGGAGGTTATACTAGCAACGAGCGCCAGCGTCGAAGGTGAATCGACTGCGCTGTACATACAGCATGCTCTTGCAGATAGTGGCGCAACGCTTAGTCGATTGGCGCGCGGGCTTCCCGTTGGAGTGGACCTTGAATACGCTGACCAAATTACGCTCGCAAGAGCATTAGAAGGTAGACAGAACTTATGAATGACAATACTCAACAAGAAATACTAGACACGTTAGCAAACGCAAGCCGCATTCTTGTCTTGCAGGGCGAAAACCCTGATGGAGATAGCCTTGCCAGCGCACTCGCCCTAGAGGAGATATTTGAATCTGCTGGTAAAACAGTGCTGATGTTCTGTGCAGTAGACATTCCGAAGCACTTGCGATATTTACAGGGATGGGACAGAGTAACCCGTGATTTTCCACGTCAGTTTGATGCAACCATAATTGTAGATACCGTTTCTGAGGCGTTGTTAGAACGCACATTTACCGATGGCAACATTGGCATTATTAGAGCTAAGCCGCTCATTGTAATAGATCATCATGATGTCGAAGGCAGCTTGCCAGTTCCTGCACTGGAGTATATCAGCACGACTGCCGCCGCAACTGGTGAGGCTATTTTCGCGCTTCTAGGTAATACATACGAAATCAGTCTCGACGCAAAAAAATTGCTCACGACCTCGATTCTGTATGACACTCGTGGAATGAGTACTTCGGCAACAAGCCCAGCAACCCTGAGGCTCGTGGCTGATTTTGTTGAAGCTGGTGTTGACCTTGCTGAACTGGATGAGGCTCGCATGGCCATGAATCGCCGTGATGAGGACATTTCAAGGTACAAAGGTGAACTTTTGCAGCGTGTGGAATATGACTTCGACTCGGGCTTGGCAACGGTAGACATTACGTGGGATGAAATTGAAAAATACAGCGATCGTTACAATCCTGCGGTTTTGATCTTAGATGAAATGCGCCTCGTTAACGGTGTAAAGTTGGCGATCGCATACAAGACGTATCCTGATGGAAAGATACTCGCCAAGATTCGTTCAAATTTTGAGGCACCTGTAGCATCTGAACTTGCTGAGCATTTTACTGGTGGCGGACACCCACATGCAGCTGGTTTCAAGCTTCGCGGGGAAGACTTTGGTGAAGTAAAAAAGCGTGTTGCTGCTGAGTATCGTCGACTTATGGATCGTTACGAACAGAGTGAGCCAGACCATGCTTAAGTTGTACAATACTGCAACACGTAAAAAGGAGACGGTTCATTCCACAGACGGCACAGTTACGATGTATACATGTGGCCTAACGGTTTATGCCAGCCCGCATATCGGCAACTGGCGCACCTTTATATTTTACGACACGCTTGCAAGGGCTTTGAGCCTTAATGACCTTACTGTGCACCACGTACAGAACATAACCGATGTCGGCCATTTGGTAAGTGATGGTGATGACGGCGAGGACAAACTCGACAAGCAAGCAAAGCTGCGCAGAAAGACTGCATGGGAAGTTGCCGAAGAATACATTACTGAATATGACGACGGTAATAAACAACTCAATATGCGCACACCCTATAAAATGCCGCGTGCCACGGATCATATTACTGAGCAAATCGACATGATCCAGACCCTAGAAGGCAAGGGACTTACATACATCATCGATGACGGCGTCTACTTTGATACGGCCAAATGGCCACAATATGGTCAACGACTACTAAATAAAAATGCCAAGGCAGATAGACAATTTGCTCGTATTAGCGAAAATTCTCAAAAACATAGTCCTGAAGACTTTGCGCTCTGGAAGTTTAGTCAGCCAGCCGAACAACGCGACATGGAGTGGGAAAGCCCATGGGGGAAGGGGTTTCCTGGCTGGCATATAGAATGCTCGGCAATGGCCAAAAAATACTTAGGCGATACTATCGACATACACGCCGGCGGGATCGACCACATTCCAATTCACCATACCAACGAGATTGCGCAGTCAGAGGCGGCAAACGATGCAGAGTTTGCGCGCATATGGGCGCATAGTGAATTTATACTCGTTAACGGGACTAAGATGAGCAAAAGCCTTGGGAATCTTTTTACGCTACGCGACATTACTGACCATGGCTTTGATCCACTAGATTTTAGGCTCATGGTATTGCAAGGCCACTACCGCACTGAAACCAATTTTTCATGGGATAATGTGCAGGCAGCCCATAATCGCCTTGCTAACCTGCTGCAACTAGCCGAACTACGTTGGTCGGCCGAACACATGGTCAGCGACGAAGATGTCAGTGAGACAATTACGTCCCTACAAACCTCGTTCGTCAACGCCCTGAACGATGACGTAAATACACCGCAAGCTCTTCAGGTCTTGAGCGAGCTTGAGGCCCTTGCACCTAAACTTAATAAGCGAAGTGTTGCGGCATTTCATGCGCTCTTGCACGTAGTAGACGATGCGCTTGGTTTACATATCTTGTCGTCAACACCGGACATCGAAGTTAAGCATTATAAACTCATAGAAGAGCGCCAGCTCGCTAAATCAGCTCGCGACTTCGCGCATGCGGACGCTACCCGTAACCAATTGCAAGCAGCTGGCATACAACTCCTAGACACGCCAGCCGGAACATTCTGGCAACGATTTCGCTAGGAAGCCTAATCTAGTCAGCAGTAACCGTTGTCTCCGTAACGATCTTCTTTGGTTTTTTTGCTTTTTTAGACTTTTGAACGCGTTCGCGTACAACATATTCATTAATAAGAATACGAGCGCATGCTGCCGTAGGTATCGCCACAAACGCCCCTAGTAGCCCTCCAAAATTCAAGCCAAGCAGAACTGCTAAGAACACGAGCAATGGTGAGACATTCAAGCGTCGGGATTGGATCACCGGTTGGATGAAACTGTTTTCAATTTGCTGATATGTGAGGAAGAACAAAAGCATGACAACAGCAGTCGGCACTGACTGAAACAGCGCGACAATGACAACGGTTATCGAGCCTAGACTCGCTCCAACAATCGGAACTAAGCCAAAAATACCCACAATTCCGGCCAAAGGAAGTGGTAGAGGCAGGCCTATAATAAGCATCATTACCAAACTGGCCATTGCTGCGAGTAACGCAATAAGTAGCTGTCCGTTAACGTATCCAATTATTACGTTGTACATTTTTTTGCCCAGCGCACGTCTGCGCGCTCGCTTGTCTTCAGGTTGCAACTCCCAAAACTGATTGAGCCAGTATGGGCCTTCGACCAGCATAAAGAAAGTGAGTACTAAAACTGTCAATAATGACGCTAAAGCTGTTCCAATGCGGTTAATGCCACTGAATATCCAAGAGCCTGCGTTGCTTAGGTTACGGGAACCTGATAGTTCATCAACATATGTCTGAACTTCTTCCTGGATGTCATTTTCGCGAATAAAGCGTGCAATCACGTTGTCACCCTGGCCAGCTTCATCTATGTAAGTTGGCAGGTCATGGATAAAGTCTTTGGTTTGAGTAGCGAGGGGTGGAATGATAGCCCACAAAAATAGCCCTAGCGCGCCGATAACCAGCAGGTAGGCTATAGCCGTCGCTGCACCGCGGCTCCCACCAGTGATACGCGAGCTTAGGTAACTAACTGGGGGGTTTAATGCCATTGCTAGGAATGCTGAAATCAGAATAATTGTCAGTGCTTCACGGGCAGCAGCAATAAAACTTATTCCAAATAAAAATAAGAAGATGACGGCAAGTACACGCAAAATGGTTTTATTATCGATAGTAATTTTAACTTGCATAACTTCCTCTCTGGTACTTACCACTTAGGATAGATGATCTTATCGTGCACGTCTATGCTTGATTGCAGTTCTATAGTGCTCCAGGACCTGTTCGCCGACCCTATGAATGTCGTATTTTTGCACTTCCTTAGTTTGCCACTCCTTAGCTTCACTCAGTAATGCGCTGTTGCCAAGGAAGTGATGAATTTTGTCTGCAAGGAGCACTGTATCATGCGGATCAAACAGCTGGTCCGGCCTTTGCCCAAGCACCGTTCGGTATCCAGAATTATCCCCGGCCAAAACCAGTGGCCCACCGCTCGCCATCGCCTCTGTGAGAACAATACCAAACGCCTCGCCGACAGTGCTGGGAAAGATGGCCAGGTCTGCCGACGCCAGGAAGTCTGGCTTCTCATTTTCATCTATGTACCCGTGAAACAATACGTAGTCGCCCAAACCATGCTCTATAACGTACGTTTCTAGCTCAGCACGAAGCTCGCCATCGCCACAAATATTAAACCTGAGCCCATCAATCTGTTGCCTGCGTAATAGTTCATGCGCGGCTTCCAGTAGGTAACGGGCACCTTTGCGCTCTACCAAACGTCCAACATACACTATCGTGCCACGCTGTCCTCTCAGAAATGGCTTGTCGCGACCTGCCGCAAAGCGTGCAATATCAATTGGATTGGGCGAGACTTTTAAAGACACGTTGAAATAGCGCTTTGCATATTCTTGCGTTGCACTACTTACGCCCAAGTACTCGTCGAAGGATCGCAAACTCCGCCGTTGCACAAACGATAGAAGTTTACTGCCCATACGGATCAGCCCAGTGCCACCCACCATATGAAAGTGGCTAACTAACGCGACATCGCCAGCATTGCGCACAACCCGCTCACCCATAACAGGATTATATGGAGTCATAACGTGCAACACGTCGAACTGCTCTTTTTTGAGTACCGCGAGGATATCGGCTGTGCGGGCATAAAAGGGCAAGAACATCTTATTTTGGTTTCCGCGCACACGAATGTTGCGTGACATTGAATACACGAACGGCTGCAAATCACCGGCGTTAGAGGTTTGCCCTACAAGAAACCTGACCGAGTGTCCATGCTCAATAAGGTAGCGGCCAATGGTGTGTACGTACTGCTGCACACCATCGTTGCTATCTAGACTATCGTCAAAAACAATGCCTATTTTGAGACGGTCGGCCATTGCAGTAAGCTCTCAAACAAGGCTTGATATTGATCGACAATCACTTTGTAATCATATTGTTTTACGGCAGCTAATTCCCATTTCTTGTACAAACGCCGTGTTGGTTCATCAAAAAGCATGAGCTCTAGGCGTAAGCTCATGTCATATGATTGTTTTGGATTCACGAGCCCGATAGCGCCCGTTCCTTGTAACACGGATACATAACCGGGATTTATTCCGCCAACAATAGGTATACCCATGGCCATCGCTTCTACCAGAACTATACCAAAGCTTTCGCCAT
>CAZHXE010000025.1:0-13179 GCA_964536005.1 uncultured Candidatus Saccharibacteria bacterium | reverse complement strand
TTGAGAAACTAAGTGTGCTCAGTGACCATTCATATGGGGCGGTGGTGTCTGTTAGAGTAAGGTCGCTTCTGCCGACCACCGAGAATACTACGCTGGCGATATTACTCTCTGCGTCGCTAGCACTAGCCGTAATATTTGTAGTGCCAGATACTGTGGCTCCAGATGCTGGTGCGGTGAATGATATAGAAGGAGCCGTAGTGTCGACTTGTGGTCCTTGGCAGCCACTAACATCTGTTGGTAAGAATGAAGTGTCTGATGTGAGGACAAAGCAGTCAACTCCTACTCCTGCTTCAGTAGCACTTAGTTGTACGCTTACGGTTCCACCGGTAGTTGTGAAATTGTTGGTTGATTGAACCCACTTCCAGTTCGTGGCGCTTGAAGTTGTCATAGTCTGGTCGCATGACGTGCCGCCACCACTCAGATTATATTTTAAGGTTGGTGTGCCGTCAGTTCCTTTAACACGAACCCATAAACGCTGACTTCCAGATTGCACGCTGCTCAAGCTATAGTTAGCGCGGCCATACCCGGTGCTCAAATCAGTACAGGTACTTTGTGCGTTTACCTCTGGTAAAAACGGACTGGCAGCAAAAAAAGTTAATGCCGTCATTAACAAACCAGTTAATAAAATTGTTTGCCCTATTCTTGTTTTGTGTACACGCATTTTTTATCTACATACGATTAATTTTCTATAGTATATAACCACTAGTGGTTTATTGCATAACACTTTTTACAGTTCGCTGTGTATATCTAATTGCTTAAGCTTTATTTCGCGTGATACGCTGCTTCTATGCAGATTAGTAAAATCCGCTCTAAAGATAGGGGCTTTACCATCATTGAGGTAGTGCTTGTATTGGCTATAGCCGGTCTTATATTTATCCTTGTTTTTATTGCTATGCCATTTCTGCAAAAGTCACGACGCGACCACCAACGCAAAGTAGCCGCGCAGAACGTTTTGGCGAGTCTGAACCAGCTATATACATATCCAACCAACCCTACAAAGCATGATGAGTTTGTAGCCACACTAACTGGCGAATTATTTGTTGATCCAACTACGGGCTCTGCTTACGATATACCATACAGAGATTATCGGACAGCAAGCCATGCCGATATGCCTGCCGTGGGGCAGATATTTTATCAGGTGGCTCATTTTTGTGGCGATGGTTCAGGTGACCCAATTTCAAGTGCGCCATCAGGACACATAACTTCTGACGTTGTTGTGTGGGTGGGACTAGAACTCAACAGATACGCCTGTTACGACAACGGTTGATAAACGATACTCAAAGAGACACTTACCTCGTTTTTTGCATATATGCAAAAACATTGTTTTTATGCTTGCATAATATCCATTTCAAGGAGTAGTCTTACTCATAAGCACGGTGGGAGCGGTTGGAGCGTTAACGCAATTTAAAGAAGGGGCTCTTTTTTATGGTGAGGTATGCATCTCTCGCTAAAACGCGTAGTTTTAGCAAAATTTATGTCTTTATTATTATTTCTCTAATCGTGGCACTGGTATCATGTACCGCGGTCATAGTACGTCGGTCGCAGTCGGTCGAGGCAGCTCCGACCGGTCTACCGTCAGGATTTAGCGCGACAGTCTTAAGTAATTTTGGCATGGGAACACCCACGAGTGTGCGAGTTGCTCCAAATGGCAGAGTGTTTGTTTTCGACCTGTACGGATCTATCAAAATCTTTAATACCAGTACGAGTTCTTTTAACGCTCAGCCGTTTGGATCGGTCACCGTTGATGCTACAGGTGACAGAGGACTTTTGGGCGCGGCGTTTGACCCAGACTTTGCCAATAACCCGTACCTATACATTCACTATGTTGGCTCTGATGACAAGGTGCGCATTGGCCGTTTTGATGCAAGTGGCGATACGGGGACGAACTTCACCGTATTGTACACAGCCCCTCTGGCTTCTGGCTTCCAGCACGCTGGTGGTGGAATTACAGTTGGCCTCGATGGCAAAGTCTACTTTGGCATCGGTGATAGTGGTACGCCAACCAACAGCCAAGATTTAACCAAGAGCCATGGTAAAATCCACCGCATCAATCGCGACGGTTCTGTGCCAACTAACCCATTTGCTGGTCAGGCCAATGTACCGAACACCATCTATGCGTATGGTGTACGGAACCCATTTCGTCTTACCACCGACAAGCTTACCGGAGACGTATATGTTGGTGATGTAGGCTTTAATACCTGGGAAGAGATCAATCTCCTCACCTCCGGTGCAAATTACGGCTGGGCGACGCAAGAAGGTCCATGCACGAGCACCTGTAGCTTTACTAACCCGGTTTACTGGTATCCACACCAATTCGGCACCAACAATACAAATGATGCGTCGATTGTTGCAGGCCCGGTTTATCGCGGCAATGTGTACCCAGCCTCATACTACGGCAAGATGTTCATATCCGACTACGTTCAGGGCTTCTTACGCACAATCACCCCAACCACTACTTCAAACGCATTTACAACCTTTAGCACAGCTAACGGCCCAATCATTGACATGGATACTGGCCCAGATGGCAAACTTTACTTCGTAACGATTGCGAGCCCAGTGCTTTACCGGCTAGATTACAGCGGTGGACCAGTAAATAACCCGCCAGTTGCCAATTCAT
This sequence comes from uncultured Candidatus Saccharibacteria bacterium, assembly GCA_964536005.1. Lineage (GTDB taxonomy): Bacteria > Patescibacteriota > Saccharimonadia > Saccharimonadales > JBPEXE01 > CAZHXE01. The sequence continues at coordinate 10,562 of CAZHXE010000025.1, read as the reverse complement.
CGGCAAGTACCACCGGTGGTCCGGCGCCACTAACCGTTAACTTCTCAAGTGCCGGGAGCAGCGACCCTGAGGGACAGGGCCTTACCTACAACTGGAACTTTGGTGATGGCACCTCATCCACCAGTGCTAACCCAACCAAGACTTTTAACGTCGAAGGTTCATATGCTGTAACTCTTACAGTGAGTGATGGCACAAATAATGCAACTGCTGTGCCAATAAATATTCAGGTTGGCAACTTGCCAACGGTTACGATTCAGTCACCACTGGCAACCCAAAAGTACAATGGTGGCCAGACCATCAATTACGCTGCGACAGCGGTTGATGCCAACGGCAACAATATTCCGAACAGTCAACTCTCGACCACCGTTAAGCTGTATCACTCCGATCATAATCACCCATTCCTAGGGCCAATCCCGGGTGGAAATGGGCAGATAACAACGCCTACTGATTGCGAATTAAGCCCGGATGTGTGGTTGCGTATCACTATTACTGCCACAGATTCACAAGGGTTTACAAACAGCTCATACGTTGAAATTCATCCAAATATTTCGCAAATCACGGTCAACACGAGCCCGGCCGGCTTGAACGTGGTTCTGGATGGCAGTAACCACATCATCCCTCCGACCGTACAGGGCGTCGTGAACATGAATCGGCAGATTGCCGCCCCATCACCACAGATATTCCAGGGGCAGCAGTATGTCTTTGACCATTGGTCAGACGGTGGCGCACGGGATCATACCTTCAATTTTCCTGCCACAACTACCACCTACACTGCTTACTATGTGCCGTCTACTACCTCGGGTAACTACGTCAACCTCGTCTCTAATCCGTCATTCGAAACTCTTAACGGGCAAAACGCGCTTGATTGGACATACTCTCGCTGGGGAACGAACAATGCAGCGTTTAGTCTCAGCTCAGATGCAAATACAGGTGTACGTAGTGCCCGTATGGAAGCATCTTCACTGACATCTGGCGAAGGACGTCTGAACCACAAGGCGGTGAACATTACTTCGGGAACGACCTATGGCGTTCGTTACTTCTACAAGTCGAATGTCCAAATGAAAGCGGTTGCGGACGTAACGCTCAATGACAACTCACATAAATACATTTGGCTCGGTATTTCACAACCAAATGCAAACTCATGGAAAGAGCAAAACTGGACATTTGTAGCACCGGCAAATAGTAAAAATGTGTCTGTGAGTCTCTACCTTACTACCGTAGGATTTGTGCAGATCGATGACTTCAATGTTCTCGAACCAAGTAGTGGATCAGTTTCAACACCTGTGAGTGTCCAGCTTAGTGCTGCGCCAACCACAGTGAACGCTGGTCAGGCGGCGCAGCTAACCTGGTCAACTCAGGGTCAAGGCGTAACTTGCCAGGCTTCAAATGGCTGGTCTGGCGTAAAGAGCACCACCGGAACAGAGTCGGTTAACCCGACCGCTACAACTACCTACACTATTACATGTGCCGATTCACTCACGTCGGACACAAAGTCAGTTACCGTTACCGTGAATCAAGGCCAGCCAGTACCAACTGGTAATATCGTCCCCAATCCATCGACCGAAAATCGCAACGGTGCCTCGCCTATCGATTGGGCTAGCAGCAAATGGGGTACCAACACATCTACCTTCACGCATGTTCAGGGCGGCGCCTATGATGGCGACTATAGCCTCCTCGCCACTGTCACTGGCTTTTCATCAGGTGAAGCAAAGTGGCAGTTTACTCCTCAGGATGTGCAGCCAAATACGCTCTATACTTTCTCTGAATTCGCGAAGAGTAATGGTCCAACTAAAGTTCTTGTAGACATAACACGGGCCAATGGCAGCCATACGTATATGTGGCTAGGCACGCTACCAACAACTACAACCTGGACCGAGTTTAAGAAAACTTTCACAACCCCTGCCGATGCCACCAAAGTTACCGTCGGAACATTCATGACTGGTGCTGGCTCGTTCCAGATCGACAAAGTTAGTTTGACGCCGCCAGCTCCATCAGTTGTCAATGCGCTAACTTTGCAAGCGACACCGCCGGCCATTAACGAAGGTCAGTCAACTACACTCGCATGGAACAATATTGATGGCTCAGCCAGCTGTACGGCAACGGGTGCCTGGTCTGGCGCCAAAAGCGCTGGCGGCAGCGAAGTAGTTAGTCCAACCGTTACTTCTACGTACACACTTACTTGCACGAGCCCAACCGGCAACGACACCAAGTCCGTGACGGTGAACGTGACGCCAGCTCTGCCATCGCTCGTTAACTTAATTGTGAACCCAACTTTCTTTGATGTCCCAACTGGCACCGCTATTCCAAACGGTTGGTACCAAGGCAGCTGGGGTACGAACACCACTACGTATAGCAATCAGACAGCTGGTAGGACCGACAATTCGAGCTTGGCATTGAATGTCACCGACTACATCTCTGGCGATGCCAAATGGTTCTTCGAGCCAGTGACGATTGTGGATACAAAAACCTATACTTACTCGCATTGGTATAAGTCAAATTCCCCTACCGAGCTTTTGGCAGAATACACGCTTGGTAACGGAACTAAGGCTTACGAATGGTTGGGCTTCCTCGACGCTGCTGCCGATTGGACGCAAGTAAGTAAGACGCTTACTCCACCAACTGGTGCAACCAAGGTAACAGTCTTCCATATGCTCAAGGCGAATGGTGCGCTAGAGCTTGACGACTTCTCACTTACTGCGAATTAATAGCTCAGCTTGAGGGACGCTTACATCCAAAAATCCCGATGCATCTGGCATCGGGATTTTATTTGAGCACAGTTCGGAACTATAAATCGATTGTGTTACTTAAATACGTCGAACACAACAGGAGCAAAATCGTCCCAAGCCGGATCAATATACAAAAGTGGTTTGCTTAGGCGCTTGGGTATCGCAAACGAAATCTGACCACTTATAGTTTGCCCAGGCAGTATTGCACCGGCTGCTATTGGGGTTTTGACGTGACTTGAGGGGTGAAGCTGGAAGTAATCGCCATCTTTTGAACGAACATAAATCTGCGAAACAGGCACAAAGTCCTGTTGTGAGTTTGTTCTATTCGTAATCTCTAAGCTCATTGTTAACAAAACCTCGTCACTCTCAAGTGGAAATGCGCGGTCTGCCTCGTTACTCACTCCTACGTCTTTTATCATAACGTCGTACCCGTCTGTAATGCCCTGCTGATGAGTGGTCAGTAGCTTCGAGCTCACAGAAGGGATACGCACCACATCATAGTGCTCTTTGCGCTCTTCGTTGATGAGTTTCATAGTGCTCACAACTACTAGCGCGGTCATTACCAATACAAACGCAGCGAATATAAGACGATCCTCGTCTTTGCGGTCGAGGAACCTTACTACACGCAGGTTATGCAGGCTTTTTTGCGTTGACTTAGGTGCTTTTGGTTTTGTAGTGTTAGTGGTCATTTTATTCCCCCTAGTTTACGGTTTAGACGCATCGTAATAGCCCGCACGGTACGATGTTAATGTTGAATTATTATTTTGCTTAGTTGATGACTGATGGTTGTGGCTGCCTACTCCAGTCAGGCTGGTACCGGACAAGAAAGTCTGTAGATTAACGTTTCCGCAGATAGCAGCCGCAGTCGTGCTGTTTGGCAAAAGATTTTTACCTGGACCAGATTTATGGAAGCCGTTGTTGAAGTTGGTGATGTTATACACGCTGATGGTGCTACTGCTTGCGGATTGATTGTATGCCCAACAGTTTGCCGTTGTATTGTGCGTGGCTAGATCGGCTGGACCGTAGCACGGCGTTAAACCTGCGCAGTATGCGGCAGCAGCGTTAACGGTTACTGCAGTGCTTTGTGTGCCTGTGCCTCCAGCATTAGTGCATGACAGCGAGTACAAATACGACCCGGCGCTAGTTATGGGGCCAATGGTCAACGGCCCACCCGTTGCAGCTTTGGACCCCGACCACGCGCCGCCGGCAGTGCATGAGGTTGGACTGCCCGTAGCCGACCACGCGAGGGTGTGGGTGCTTCCAGCAGTGATTGTGGTAGGACTTGCAGTTATGGTGACTACAGGGACCGCAATAACAGTTACAGTAACCGATTTGGTGTTACTGCCAGCAGAATTCGAGCAGGCCAATGTGTAGGTGTAACTGCCTGCGCTGGAAATAGCGCCGCTGCTCTGTGACCCGCTCGCACTCTTTGTGCCACTCCAGCTGCCTGATGCCGAGCAGCTAGTTGGGTTATTTGTAGCCGACCAGCTTATAGTTGTTGAACTGCCAGTTCCCAGGGTGGTTGGCGATGCAGAGATTGTTACCACTGGTGCAACCACGCCACCACCGCCGCTGGTTACGCCCACCGACGTACTTGCGCTACTGCTGCCTCCCGCGTTTGCGCATGTCAAAGTGTAAGTATAGGTTTTTACGCTTAATAAAGTGCCGGAATTTTGTGAACCGCTTGCATTTTTTGTGCCGCTCCAATCCCCGCTCGCACTACAGCTCGTAGGGCTGCCTGTTGATGACCAAGTTAGCGTAGAACTATTACCCACAGTCGTAGCAATAGGGCTAGCGCTGAGTGTAACAACTGGTGGCGTGACGGTGGTAACGGTTAACGGAACATTGTTGGCATAGCCTGTTCCGCCTTGATTGGTACAAGATAAATTATAAAAGTATGTCCCTGGTGTCGGCATCGTGCCAGTACTTTGTGAGCCACTTTTGTTTTTTGCGCCACTCCAGTTGCCTGACGCGCTACATGAGGTCGGGCTGTTGGTTGCGCTCCAGGAAATTGTCGCACTACTTCCTGCGGAGATACTACTCGGACTCAGCGTAAGCGAAACTGCCGGTGGGTTTGGAATCACAAGAATAGTCACCGTGTCGTTTGCGGTCCCGCTACTGTTGCTACAACTAAGCTTAAAAGAGTATGTTTTTACTGAAGACAGAGCACCCGTAATCTGACTACCCCCGCCCGTTGCTTTGGAGCCACTCCAATCGCCACTGGCGGTGCACTTGGTTGGGCTGTTTTCGGTTGTCCAAGTAATTTTGGCGGTCGCACCAGGCGCGACGGGTCCAACGGGCTTAGCGGAGAGTAAGACTACGGGCAGGTCGGCAGGCGGCTCTAGCACTTTTACGCTGGTAGTTGCAAAACCTTCACCCGATTCATTGGTGCATGTCAAAGTATATGTGTAAGTTTTTGCCGTAGTGAGTTTGCCTGTGGACGCTGGTCCTGTTGTTGACTTAGTTCCGCTCCAGTCGCCACTGGCAGTGCAAGCTGTTGGTGTATTAGTTACGTTCCAGATCAGGGTTGAACTGTCACCACTATAGATTGAGGTTGGGTTGGCGGACAATGTAACAACCGGTGCGTCCGGTACGCTTGTGCCACCCTGCTCAATTACGCCAACACTAACGGTTGAAAATCCGGTGCCGGTGTCATTCTTGCAAGTCAGCGTAAAAATGTACGTTTGTGTTTTATCGAGCGATGCGGTTGTTTCAGAACCGTTAGCATCTTTTTCGCCGCTCCAGTCTTCTGAGGCTTCGCACGATGTTGGGCTGTTCGTTACTTTCCACTTGAGCGTAGCTTTTTCACCCTTCTTGACCGAAGCTGGCGTAGCCTCGAGTGTCACCTGGGGGCTTTCTGTGCCAGTCGAGCCGCCAGTTCCAACCGCTTTGCCATTACCCGGCAGAGCGGCATCGCTGAGTTCGGAACCACTTGACTGCTCCTGTAATAAATCGGGAGCAACTACGCCGTGTGATTTCTGAAAATCATGATCATTAAAAACGATGGTAACTATACCGAATGTGATCATACTGAGGCTGATGATAGAGGCGGATATTGCCGTGATGATTTTGGTCCACTTCTTTGAAGTGTTCGGCGAGATAGGCGAAGGCAGGTTTGGTTTTAAGAATGGAAAAGAAATAACTGGCATTATAAAGTAGCCTCGAGTGGCTGCGTGGCAGCATCAGGTTGAAAATACAACATTGCAGGTGCGCTGTTTGGGGTAATTTTGTAGTCAAGCTGCACCGTCATACTTTTATTGACCTTAATAATGCCGCCGACGACCGTATTGCTATCCACAAACTCCGCCGTATACTCTACGCGCTCCCCCTCTGCTGTAATAAGCCAAGTCTGCAAACCGGGAGACATCGGCAAGTCTTGCGAGCTATTATTTGTCATCGTAGCCTCTATACGAAGATGTTCAAAAGTGCCGTCTTGACTGAGTTTTTTGTCGATAACTTTTGCAGATAGTTTATATGAAGTGTCTGTGTGTTCTGTCGCGCCAAGAACGGCCGTTTTAACAGTTGGAGTAGTTGCTAATTCAGGCAATTTTGAAGATTGTTCAATGCGCAGCGCAAACCCCGCCGCAGAAAGTACGACTATCGCCAACGCGCCAACCAAGATCGATGATGAATTGCTTATTCTCATGTGTTATGCACGACATGCAAACATTGGGGTTTCATGAAAGTGCTTGTCCTTATTTTTAGTGTATATTTCATGGCTCGTTACTGCAAATCAAAAGCTAGGGTGCTGCCACTCCAAGCAGCATCGATGTAAAGCTTGGCCTGCTCGCCACGTTTTGCCATAAAAGCGACATCGCCTTGCAATCTATCGCCAGCCGGCAGCTCGCCGGCATCAAGTGGCGCTTTGTGCCCATACATCGAAAGATACGACACCTCGCCTTGGTTGCTCTTAAGGTACAGATCCAACGTTGGTATGACTTGTATGGGCGTGTCGGATATATTATGTAGCGCAACGGTCGCAATAACATACTCATAACCCTCGGGCGCGACAAATGGCTTCATGCCCTCAGTCCGACGCACATTACTGATTAGGATTTCCGTGCTCCCCATGCGTACCGATTCATTGGTAAGGAAAGGTTTTGACGCCTCATATGTTATCTCTCCTGCCCTGTTGTCGTATGTGATGACGATTGCCATAAGAAGCATGGTAAATGCACTAATACACAGCACCACCGACACATAAAAGAATCGAACTGTGTTCTTTGGTTGAAGCGATGAAAGTGGATTTGGTTTGTTTTTCACATTGTTTTCCTTAGGGCTTACGGTTTTGCTGCATCGTAGTAACCGACAAAATACGGGATCATGTTGCGGTCCATGTTATTGGTAGTGTCACTCTTATGGTTGCGAGTTTCTCCATCCACGGTCACGCCGCCGTGTAGTGCGTTAGAGAGGTCTGTGCCACACACACCGCCTACTTCAATGGAGCCCAGGCCACTCTTTGATTTATGAAATCCTCCATCAAAGCCGCTGATGTTTATGACACGATCACCATTATAACCCCAGCAGTTGCCCGCTGAACCATGTGTGGCGACTTCGCTTTTGCCATAACAAGGCACTCGACCACCGCAATAAGTCACGCTTGGCGTTGTAGTGCCTTCACTCGAACTTCCTTCGGCTGGCTTATTATTGTCGCTTGCGGCAACACTCTTGGACACTTTAATCGACACTTTTGCCTTAGCACTACCGCCGGCGTTAGTGCACTCTAATATGTATGTGTAAGTCTTAACATCCTTGAGCCTGCCAGTACTCTCTGAGCCAAAGGGAGTCTTTTTACCGTTCCAGTCACCGCTTGCTTTACACGAGGTCGGCGCATTGGTCGTTTTCCACGACAAACTAGAGGTTGAGCCGGCAGCGATCTTACCCGACTTTGCTGATAACTTGATCGTTGGGGGTGGTGTCTGGGTTTGTTGCGTATTAGCAGTGGCAGGCTCGGTTGGCTTAGATAAAAGACCAAGCACGATAATTGTATTCATGCCCACAAAACTGATGATCATAGCTATACCAACAAGTCGTCTAAACCACATGGATATTTATCCTCTTTTTGCCACTTATCATGCTGTACCTTCCATATGTCATTTTAGGTCATCGCAAATTCTTCACTATGGATGCTCGTGCCAGGCAACCCTTCGTGCTTAAATTGCTGACGCAAAGATTTCATCATTGGTGGCGGCCCGCAAATAAAGATCTCTTTGCCTTTCAGATCGCCGCTGTACTTCTTAATAAAGTCCGTCGATAAAAATCCCTTCTGCTGGTCACCAATAAATGGTATAACCCGAAAATTTTTATTATCTTTGGCAATGCCACTAAGTGTGGGCCAATCGATGAGTTCAGATGAAGTGTTGACGGAATAATAAAGATCGATAATATGCTTGTCGTCTGCAATGCCTTTCGCCATTGAAATAAATGGTGTCACGCCAATGCCACCGGCAACCCAAATTTGATGCTTATTTTTAAAGTTGGTGTAAGTAAAGCGGCCATACGCACCCTCAATTTCGGCAGTGTCACCGGGTTTTAGAGCGCTTAAAGCATTGGTATAGTCACCCAAACCCTTGATACTCAGTTGCAGCATTGCATCCTTGGTGCCGGAAGAAATCGAAAAGGGATGCCACTCTTTGCTTATGCCACTTCCCTTGCCCGCGAAAAAACGCACAAAGACAAACTGCCCAGGTTTATAAGACATTTTTTCTTTGAGGTGAGTCATGTTGATCTGGGTTACATTTCCAGCTACGACATCAACTGAACTAATCTCATACTTGTATTTTCTGATCAGGATGTTGCCGGCGAGCGTCCGATATGCAAATGCTATCAAGCCAACTGCGGCGACACCTAACATGTAGTAGCGCAAAAGCGTATTACTCGATGTGTCGCTATCTATAAAGAAGACGTGCAGCCCCCCAAAAAAGAATGCTACACCAAGAAACTTATGCGTAAACAGCCATAATCTATATGGCATTTGGATAAAGAACGTGAAGAGCAGTAACACGACCATGCCCCAGAATGCTATTATGCCGAATGTTATTGCCCACTGCTCAAGCACTAGGTCATGATACTCGTGACTAGTGTTAAAAAGCGCGTCAATTGGCGTAAGCCCGTTTGGCAGCAAGAGCAACGCCGCTTGGAGCATAGACGAATTTACGTAACGCAGAGCAAGAAAAAGCGGATGGAATGTTAGTAGTATGAGCGCAAATCCGCCAAGCAGATGGTGCGCGATATAGACACGGTTAAGGCCGCCAAATAAATATTCCAAGAACCTGAGTCGAGTTGCGTATACCAAATTAAGCGCATACATGACCATCCCTACCAGCCCAGCGACACGGCCAAAACTTAGCATGGCTGCCGACAGAGTTTGGATGTTGCTAATAGGGTGCATGTCCTGCCAGATCACAACTGGGATGAAGCAGAGAACAAGTGTTATTCCCCAGCCAAGCGCATATTCTAATCTAAAGCTGACGAGTCCAGAACGAAGTCCGGTGTGTTTTGGCTGCATTGAGCGATAACTTCTACCCTAATTTTACCGCATCAATTGTAGCAAGACATATGCTTTTCGCATATGATCCGGCTTAATTACTTTATTCGTTAATTGGAAATTCGATTGAGAGCGTCTTGTGACGAAACAACTTCGATGCCCGAATCCTTGACCAGCTGTAGCTGTCGCTGCAGGGTCTGTTGGCTCACGCTCCAGTCGTTCTTGGTGTCGCCGTCGACTTCGTGCCAAACAAGCACGAGCCAGCCGTTGTTGGCTTTGGCGTCACTAATAGCTGCACGAATTTCAGCATCTGTAGTGGTATTGAGGATAATGAAACAATCCACGTTCCAACGATCAAAGCTGTTCTTGTAGTTGACGCCACCATCACAGTTTCGTACGTCTTGGTAATACAGTTTAGCGATTGATACGACACTTGCCGAAGACGAACAGTATGGCGAGGCATACAAGTTGACTGCTTCGCCGAGCAGATTGGTGAGGTACGTATCGCTATCGCGTAGTTCAGCTGTTTTTTGGGCGTTTGAAAGGGTTGCGATATCGCGGTGATCGACACTATGGCTGCCAATGTCGCCGCGCTGGTTCCAGTCCTGAATCTGTGCGGGGGTCATGTATGTGCCAACGCCGTAGTCGGCATTATGCACAGCGGTGTCGGTAATGATGTACTGAGTAGCCTTCCAGCCAAAGCGTTCAACAAGCGGCAAACCATACTGGTAAGCGCTTTGCCAGCCGTCATCGAATTCAATCGAGACCATGCCGGTGCCTGCAGGAGTTGGGTTTGGAGTCGGCGTAGGCGTTGGGTCGGTTGGTGTTGGAGCTATTTCGTTCATTTGGAAGGTGTCGGTTTCAAGCCATCCATTAGAGCGAATAAGATGAAACATAGTAACTTGTGTGGCATTAGCCGGAGCAGTCCAGTTAGCCTGGAACTGTGTCCAGTTGGTGGCCGGTGCGATGTCACCAAGCCAGATGTACTGGATAGTACCGGTATTAAGGGTGGCAGCTGCAACCATTTGAGTTGAGCTGTCCGAGCGGTACCAGTCGCTGATTGTGTAGGTCTTACCAGGTACAACTGCAACTGGGGTAAACCACCACTTTGCATCGCCGGAGCTGTAATTGGTCACACTTACGCGTGAGGCGGTTGTGCCGTCTTGTGCCTGGCCTTTAACGGCTGTAAAGGTTGGCTGCAACGAACCCCAGCTATTGCCTGCCCAGCCAGAAATAGAGTTTGTGCTACTCTGCTCCATCGACGCATTGCCGATCATATTAGCGCTTGGATTGGTTGGCTCGGTAGGAATGGACGTAACTGGCGACTGAATACTCACACTGTAGTCGTC